>CP065013.1:900000-988272 GCA_016700315.1 Candidatus Saccharibacteria bacterium
AAAATCTCAAGCAAATTCGCTTTAGGGTCTACAGCGATGAACCACAAACACTACGTATCGAGAAGAAAGGTGCCGGCGCAGTAACCGCTAAGGACATCAAGACTAATGCAGATGTTGAGATAGTAAACCCGGATCAGCTTATTGCCACTTTAGCCGACAAAGCTAGTTTTGGTGCTGATATTGTCGTCGACACTGGGCGTGGCTATCGCACCATCGAAGAATCTGGTGCACGACGTGCTAGCACTGACATGGTAGCTATTGACGCTATCTTTAGCCCAGTGCTTCGAGTTCGTTACAAAGTAGAGAATACACGCGTAGGACAAATGACTGATCTTGATAAGGTCGTCATGACAATCGAAACAGATGGCAGCATTTCACCTCAAGATGCTTTTGAAGAAGCTGCTGCTATTTTGGTTAATCAGTATACAGCGCTTGCCGGACAAACTCGTGTTGCTGTCAGTGCGCCGCTGGGTTCATCGCAGAAGTCGGCCGATACCGAGATAAGCGAAGATCCGGGCACGGCTAGCCTTAGTATGTCAATCGAGGATCTCAATCTAAGTGCTCGAACAACCAATGCGCTAATTAACAACGACATTGCCACACTAAAAGACTTAGTGTCGTTAACTGATGTAGAGCTACGAGACCTTAAAGGCTTTGGCAGTAAAGCCCTCGATGAAGTCAAACAATATATGGCGGAATTGGAACTATAAGATGCATAGACACGGATATAAAGGCAAGAAATTCGGACGAGAAACCGATCAACGGCGAGCGTTGATGAAGGGTCTCGCTGAATCACTTGTACTGCACGAAAAAATCGAGACTACTTTGCCTAAGGCAAAGGAAATCGTACCATACATTGAAAAACTAATTACTAAGGCTAAAAAAGGTGATCTTCATAGCCGTCGACAAGTAATTGCCGATCTGATGACAGTAGAGGCCGCCCACAAATTAGTTGATGAGTTAGCGCCAAAATTAAAATCAAGAAACAGCGGTCATGTACGAGTTGAGCGAACAAGCCTAAGAAGAGGCGATAACGCACAATTAGCTACAGTCTCATTTGTTGAGTTCGATGCTGCGGTCAAAGAGGAAAATACTGCAACTGCAAAGACTGAGCAAACTCCAAAGAAAAAGCCGGCCGCTAAAGCTACCCAGGCTAAGAAACCTGCGGCCAAGAAGGAGGCAAAATAATGAATAAGACTTACAGCGCCAAGCCTTCAGATGTGACTAGAAACTGGTGGGTTGTCGATGCTGCAGAAGTCCCACTTGGACGTCTAAGCACCAAGATCGCGACGCTTCTAACAGGCAAAGAAAAACCTCAATTCACTCATCACATTGATTGCGGAGATTTTGTGGTCGTCATCAACGCCGACAAGCTAATTGTTACCGGCAACACAGCCGAAACCGACAAAATGTACTATCACCACAGCGGTTTTCCGGGTGGTTTAACAGAGACAAGTTTAGCTCAGCAACGTGTAAAAGACCCTACTTTGATTATTGAGAAGGCCGTTAGAGGAATGCTGCCAGTCAACAAACTACGACCTGAAAGATTAAAGCGACTTAAAGTTTACGCTGGTAGTGAACACACGCACGCTGCCCAGAAGCCAGTAGCGGTACGCGTAGGAAAGGAAGCAAAATAATATGGCCGAAAGATATACTTACTCGCTCGGACGCCGCAAAAGCGCCGTAGCTAGCGTACGCTTAACAAAAGGCAAGGGCGAAATCACAGTGAACGGGAAACCAGCCAACGATTACTTTGCCGGAAGTGCCAGCTTGATGCATGAACTGTTTGCTCCTTTTAGAGCTATTGAAAATGAGAAGTCACACAACGTTTCTGTAAAAGTTACTGGCGGTGGCCATTCAGCACAAATTGACGCAATACGACTTGGAATTGCCAAGTGCCTAGCTACTGAAAAAGAAGAGCTCAAAAGCACGCTACGGCGAGCCGGGCAACTTAGCCGAGACACCCGAGAGAAAGAGCGCAAGAAGTTCGGTCTCAAAGGCGCCCGAAAACAACGCCAGTTTACCAAGCGATAGGGTATTGTAAATATGAGTAACAGGAGCAACCCAAGTTTTGGTGAAATCCTTGACCACTATGTGTCTCAGGGGGAGACAAGATTAGATTTAATAATATCGTCTGACCCTGAAAAGTACAAAACAAAGGGCTTTGCCCAGAAGGCTTTTTCAAGGGGTAGGAGCGGGGGGGGGGGGGGGGGGGGGGGGGAGAACCTGGATGAGAGTTAATTTAGCATTTATCACTGGTATGTAAGCACTCAAAGTTGGCGGTATTGTTTATATTGAAAAATCATATTTAATCAGTTGAAGTGCTAACCTTAGCGGGGGTTTTTGTAAACATAACATTAATCAGGAAATTTAGTAGATGGATATACTAGTTAAACAAGACAGTAACGAAATTAAATCATTTTGAGTCCATGTTCAGCGGTGCTGGAACTCGATCAAATTTAATCAAAAAAGCTGCGTCCCATAGGCACTTGTAATAGACATTTTGACTTTCCGTCCACCTTTTACTGTGGAAGCCAGAACGTGACAATTAGTAGCACGTTGTGGAAGTTAGACTTATAAGTTGTACTTCAACGGGGTGTCGGTAGAACCTTCAAACCGTGACCCTATTGCTTCCACAAGTAACTAGTTGAAATGCCGGGGGGGAAAAAAAAAAAAATGCCGACAGCAGTCTTACAGGCCAGCATAGAAGTAACAAATGAGATATAATTAACAATATGAGTAATAAAGTAATATTAACTGGCATACGCGCCAATAATGATCTGCACATTGGCAACTACTTTGGTGCGTTATTGCCAATTGTAGACATGGCAAAGGCAAAATCTGAAAAATATCAGATTAATTTGTTTATGCCTGATCTACATAGTTTTACTACGCCAATCGACCATAATAAATTACAGTCGAGCATCATGAACTCGTTGAGAGTTTTTGTGGCTGCAGGTTTACCTTTAGAAAACCCAAATGTACATATTTATCGGCAAAGTTACGTAGCAGCGCACAGTGAGCTAACCTTGCTACTAAACAACTTTACTGGCGTTGGCGAAATGGAAAGAATGATCCAGTATAAAGAAAAATCGACAAAACTGGGTAAGGATAGGGTTAGTCTAGGTCTACTTGATTACCCAGTGCTGCAAGCTGCCGATATATTGTTGTATGGTGCTTCGTATATACCTGTTGGCGATGACCAGACTCAACACCTAGAATTTACCCGAGATATTGCCGTACGTATGAACGCTAAATTTGGCAACCTGTTTACCGTGCCAGTATCAGTCAAAGAACAGCACGAATTTTTTGGCAAAGACCAAGGTTTACGTATCAAAGACCTAGCCGATCCTACCAAAAAGATGAGCAAAAGTGACGAAACAGGCAAGGGTGTAATATTCTTAAATGACAGCCCAGAAGATGCACGTAAAAAGATTATGTCGGCCGAAACTGACAGTTTTGGCAAAATTGCGCATGATAGAGAGCGACAACCCGGTATATCCAATCTGCTTGAGCTGCTAGAGCTATTTGGAGGAAACGCCCAAGATTTTATTGGCTCGGCTAGTTATGGGGAGCTCAAGACTGCTGCTGCCGATAAAGTCGTAGAGTTTTTGATCGATTTTCAAGCAAGGTTGTCACAAGTTAATGAGAACCAACTCCGAGCTAAGTTGGCGTCAAGCGAAGCGGCCATGAACAGTCAGGCTGGCGAGGTATTGGCAGCAGTCCAGAAAGCTGTCGGACTTAGATGAGTGAGCAACTAAAAAGTTCTGGCGAAAGATCAATTTTTTGGCCCTTAGACAAAATTGCCGAATTTATTGGCCATATCCTTTTGTCGCCATTTAAATCGTTCAAGAAATGAAAAGTTTTACTGTATCAGAAGAGCAGGGTGTCGTAAGAGCCGATAAGTTTTTAGCTGGCCTTTATCCTCAGTACTCCAGAGCTGCAATAGCAAAATTGTTTGAATATGACCTCGTAAAAAAAGACAGTAAAAGTATTAAACCCGGTGAAAAACTAAAGCCAGGCACACTAATCGAGGCCGACATCTCACCCCTAGATCAAGAGCCCGACGTTGTCGAACTACCTATTCTATACGAGGATAACGACGTTCTGGTAGTAGATAAACCAGCCGGTATTATTAGCCATAGCCGAGGTCGTTATTGGCAAGAGCCGTCTGTCGCGTCTTTTATTCGGTCTCATAGCAAAAGTGCCCTTCCGCAGAACGGCACACCAGAGCGTAGCGGCATAGTCCACCGTCTTGATAGAGCAACTAGCGGCGTCATGATTACAGCCAAGAACGAGCGCGCCATGAAATTTTTGCAGAATCAATTTCAAAAACGTAATGTAAAAAAAACATACATAGCGCTTATCGAGTCAGCGCCAGAAAAAGCCGAAGCAATCATCGATGCAGCGATTTCCAGAAATCCAAATGATCCAAAGCGTTTTATGGTCAGCGCGCAGGGTAAGTCTGCTTTGACGCACTACAAAACTTTGACTCCAACACCGAGCGGTGTACTCTTGCAGCTAGAGCCACGGACTGGCCGGACCCACCAACTTAGACTCCATCTAAAATACATAAATCGTCCGATAATTGGGGACGAATTCTATGACGGTAAACCCGCAGATCGGCTTTTTTTGCATGCAGCCAGTCTAAAGCTTAAGCTACCTAACGGTGAGGACAAAACCTTTACGAGTAAGATACCGAAGGCTTTTTACTTATGACGTTAGGGCCATTAATTAACCCAAAAAACGACAAGACGTTAGATCTTTTTGTTGCAAATCCTCCACACGGACTTATTATTTCTGGACCCATGGCAAGCGGCAAAACTGCTATGGCCAATATTTTAGTTCGTCGTATAAATCCACTCTTGAAGCCTGTTTTTGTGAAACCCGAAGAAAACAAGATGATCGGTATAGACCAGGTAAGGGAACTAAACTCTCTAATGAGTCGCAAGAGTAGTGGTGATCTTGTTACGAGTGTCGCAATTATCGCACCTGCTGATCTCATGACCGAAGAAGCCCAAAACGCACTCTTAAAAACACTAGAGGAGCCCGCCGCGGGCAGTATGATTATTTTGCTCGCACGACAAGTCAATACTCTACTGCCAACCGTTATGTCGCGCTGCAAAATATTAAAAATCCTACCAGTGAGCGAAGTTGCTGCCTCAGCTCACTATGAAGGTTATGATCCGAGCGAGATCAAACGCGCATACATCCTAAGCCGTGGCTACCCAGAGGCACTAACTAGCATACTAAAAAATGAGAACGAGAATCTAACGAATGGTTTAAATGAAGCAAAGAATTTTTTGAGTGCGAGTAAGTTTGACCGCTTATGCTTCGCAGAAGACAACAAAGACCGCGCTGGGGAATTGGTCGCGAATTTGATTATTGTAACGCAAGCAGCAATCGAACAGTCACCTCCAGCCAACCGCCTACATAAACTGATCGGAATTCACAAACAAGCACGCTTGGCCGAGAGGCAGCTAGCAGCAAAAGTTAACAAAAAAACCGTTTTAAGTGCTTTGGCTTTGTCACTCTAGCTAATTCCAAGTTATAATAAATATATGTCTGCAATTTTAATCGTTTTTGGTTTGGCCGTTTTTGCTCTACTAAGTGGAAAGCTAAAAGACGAGGAAGCTTCACCCGTACCCCTCAAATTAAGCGATCGGCTAGGCGGTTTATGGGATATTGCCCATAACGGTATGCGTGAAAACCGTTTTTTAAGAGCTGAAAAAGCACTGCTAACAATACTGAAAATTGATCAAAAAAATGCAGCTGCCTACAACCGTCTCGGTATCCTTTATGCCAAACAGAAAGAGTTCAAAGATGCTATTGATTGTTTCGAAATTGCCAGTAGCATCGAGCCATCAGCGTCTTCACTACATAATCTCGGTCTAATATATTACGAAACGGAGCATTACGAAAAAGCAGCACTGGCATTCGAACAAGCCCTTAAGCTAGAGGGCGACCTAGCTGCAAGACATATTGCCTACGCAAAAGTTCAAGAAAAGTTAGGTAACGGCAGGGTGGTGCTAAGCGAACTAGAGAAAGCAGCTGAACTAGAACCAAACCAAGAATCTTTTAAACTTCTGCACAAAGCCTATTTGGACCGCGATATGCACGAGCAGGCAAGCGTAATTGAGCGTAGGCTGCAAAAGATGATTACAACCACCACAGGCAAACGCCGTCGCATACTTCGCCCCAAGCGCGTCGTTGTCTAAAGTACTTTAAAAATATTTACCTCTCTGTTAAAATGCTTTAGTGTCTTAAAGAAATGCAGAGGTAGTGAAGCGGTCAAACACGGCAGACTGTAAATCTGTTGGCTTTCGCCTTCGGGGGTTCGAATCCCTCCCTCTGCACCACATGCCACCTTAGCTCAGTTGGTTAGAGCGTCAGTTTTGTAAACTGAATGTCGTCGGTTCGAATCCGACAGGTGGCTCCAGACACATGGAGGATGAGAAACGAAGGTTCGATATTCCCCCGTCCGCTGCAAAGCGGACAAAACGGGCGGAATATATGCTAAAGTGCACCGCACTGAAGCTATAATCCGACAGGTGGCTCCAGACACATGGAGGATAAGAACCGAAGGTTCGATATTCCCCCGTCCGCTGCAAAGCGGACAAAACGGGCGGAATATATGCTAAAGTGCACCGCACTGAAGCTATAATCCGACAGGTGGCTCCAGACACATGGAGGATGAGAACCGAAGGTTCGATATTCCCCCGTCCGCTGCAAAGCGGACAAAACGGGCGGAATATATGCTAAAGTGCACCACACTGAAGCTATAATCCGACAGGTGGCTCCAGACACATGGCGGATGAGAATTGAAGGTTCGATATTCAGTAGTAATCCCCAGCGTAGCGGGCTGTTCGATTGAATATATGCTGAAGCTAAAAGCGAAGCAATAATCCGACAGGTGGCTCCATTATTTTAGTGCCGCGTTAGCTCAGTGGTAGAGCACTTCCATGGTAAGGAAGGGGTCTCGAGTTCAAGTCTCGAACGTGGCTCCATGCCGTACAACTAATCAAACAAACATGCAAAGTCGGCAATCAAATGGCCGACTTTTAGTTTGGTCTAGTTGAAGTACTCCTTTCAAAATTAAATATGAATTTATTTCTTATTTCTAGCAGAAAATTGGCTAGGTCTTGCATTGTTACACTTTTACGCCAAATAAACGAGATTGATTACGGACTAGGTCTAATTGAATATCCACCAAATTTGGTTAACATGTTGTAATGATAATCTATATCTGTTAAAATAAGATCTATGGCGAAAAAAGGCGATAAAAGAAAACTAGTTGGCCTGGTTAGCAGTGAGACAAACCATCGTACTTACTATACTGTTAAAAATACGATGAATACTCCAGACAAACTTAAGCTCAAAAAATACGACCCGATTGCAAGAAAACACGTGGTCTATGAAGAGACTAAGAAAAACCTAGGCCGCAACGAAGTCAAACCTCGTAAAGGCTAAACTATAAGTTAATAGTTTATGGTTAATAGTTGATAGCAGTTAGTAGCTGCTGCTTTTTTGTTCTTTAAACTATGAACGATCAACTTTAAACTCTCATTAGCCATAGTAGTCTAGGAGGGTATTTACGAGTTCGGCGTGGCTCCAAACTAATGGCTCGACACCGACTCTTGCTCCGCCACTTGCACCTATCTGCTCTGGTAGCGTTTCGGTGCTGCTTCGATGCTCTAGTGCCCAATCAATTAGTTGTCGAGCATCTTCTAATCTACCTGTTCTTATATAGTACTGAGCTAGCCATAAAGATGTCACAAACCATGGGTTACCCTCATATTGCGGTTGTGTAGCAAAGTAGTTGTCATGTTCATAACGTGGTACGCCGCCTTCTGGGCATGAATCTTTTAATTTCGACTCGACAGCGTGAGCAGTCTGAGCAGTTAAAGCTTTATCGAGACCAAATTCAAACATCATTGGACCGTACATACTGGAAACGTCGATCGTATTATCGAAGGTTATGTCTCCACTAGCATCGAGCAAGATTCCTTTTCGATAAGACTTAGAATCCTCATTGAATAGTATCTTAGAATTTTGCTGCATCTTACGTGCTGCGTTTTCCCATTCATCACTATTTTGATCTTCTCCGAATCTTTTGGCTAAACTTACTGCAACCAGTAGTGCCCTATAGGTTAACGCAACTGTGTAAGTGTGAGTCAAAAACTTTTCTTCCCACAAATCGTAACTGGCGTGCGGCAATCCAGTGTCTAGGTCAATAAATCGAGCCATAAAGTTCGCCGCCGGCACCACAAACTTTTGAAACATTTCATTAGTAAACTCTTCGTCTTTGGAATAGTCTAAATACTCCCCGAGCATAAATACGACAATAGCAGTTTCATCTTCCTGTATTGCCAGCTCGTGTCTTTGACCGCGCATAAGCGGATGCCACGTACTTCCTATAGAGCGATCGCTAAGGTACTTGTGCATCAGATAACCGTCTTCGGTTTGTATATCAGAGCAGAAATTGAAAAACTTTCTAGCCTCTTTGTATAATCCAAGTCTAATCAGTGGCCAAATTACAAAGCAGCCATCACGTGGCCATACGTAACTGTAGTAATCTCGGTTATAGTTGTAGATTGAGGAGTCACACGAAGCGACAATACCGCCTCGTTGATCACAGTGAGCTTTAATAATCATGAGGGAGCGCACGACTGCAGACCTCTCATCGTCACTAAGAGGCAGCTTATCAATACGAAGCATGGCAGGAGCCAACCAATTCTTCCACCAATCCTTTGTATGTTCAAGCCTTGCTTGAGCGCCTTCGCGCTTCATAAATTCATGTTCGCGCTCTAAATGGAACTGAGAACTGTGCGCTAAAACCCAGTACTCGATCTCAGCCTCTGCGGCAGCTTCTAGCTGTTGTGACACTCTTAAAACTGAATCGACTCCGCCATGTTCAACGGCATTATTTGTTAATTCGCCGTCCTCGGCATCTTTGAAAGAACCTTCTTTACCTTCAATGCCGTATGAGCCACAGGTATATTGATCAAAATCTTTACCTTCATTATTCCGCGCATAGGCTAACAGGCAAAGTCGACCCTTGTAATCAAGTAGGTATGGGCCGTCCGGGACAAACATTGCCGTATCGCTACGACCATGATTGCTAATTTCAAAAACCTGATGGAAAAATACCTTTACATCGCGCTTTTCGTTTCTAAGATTCTGGATATTCAAAAGGCGACAAAACACGTTTTTTTCAGTGTCTACGAAATCTGAAAAATGCAGTCTTAACCCAAATTTGTCGCTTCTCATAACTATCGATGTGGTCAGACTTGTTGAATCAATACCGAGCTCGGTATGCCAATTCTCGTCATCTAGCCAACTGAACTGATTATCCACATGAACGCCTATGCGGTGGTGGATCTTGCGTGAAGTAGTCAGATTTTCTTGCCCGACATACGGAAAATAAAAATCGTGAACAAAACCTTTTTCATTCAAACCAACAACTAACTGACCGTTACTTAAAACTACAGGCCGACCCATTTAGTACAGTCCTTTTTCGGCAAGCCGGAACTTGATGTCATGGTAAGCATTCATAAAGTTCATATAGGCTTCATACGGCGTGTCATAAGGGCTAAAATATGCGTGGACATCGCCGTCACTCCACCATTTGGTACACATATAATAAAAATGATCACTGGTCTGAAGCTTACGCCAATCTTCGATCAGCCCAAGATCGCTAGTAGATATAACCTGTTTTTCCAGATTATACAGCGACAAAATTGCGCCTTGCTGCATAGAATTACCTAGCCAGGCTGTTAGGTCTCGCTCGGTATCTGCCCAAGTAACAGTTTGCGGCACATCTACATAGTCGCTCGATTGATATGCTTCCGCCGCTTCAGATACAGTCATGAATGTATGGCTTTTGTTGGATAGCCATGCAGTAGGCAAGTGGCTTAAGAAGTCAAAAATACCACTATCCGACCACTGATGCTCGCCGAAGGTTTCGTAATCCATAAATAAGTTCAAAAGTGGCTGATCCCAGAATTTTGAAGTCCAATCCATGAACTTATCAGTATTGAATGGATGTTCAGCCCAGTTTTTATCGCTAAAACGAAAAGCAATATCGTCGCTTAAACGGTAATTTTTCATCAGAAGTCTGATGTTTTTTGTATAAGCAGGTCTGTACATAAAATTAGGGCTACGATGTCCAAGTACCGGATCCCAACCTTCAGCGACAATAGCTTTGTAGCCTTTTTGATCTGCCCAGTGAGCCAGATCGTTGTTATAAGCAAGCTCCGTGTTTCTAAAAGCAGTCGGAGTAATGCCAAAATGCTGTTGAATCTTTTCCTTGTGCATCTGTACTTGAGCTTCGAACTCACCTCTTGAGTAGAAAAACGCCAGCGAGTGGTGGTATGTCTCGGCTAGTATTTCAGCTCTGCCTGTTGCAACTAGTCTTTTAAAGCTCTCAAGCACATCTGGCGCATAAACTTCAAACTGTTCCAAAGCAGTGCCGCTAATAGAGAGGGAAAGACGAAATTCAGGGTGCTTGTCAATTAACTGCATTAGCGTTTGATTTGTTGGCAAATACGACTTTTCTGCGACCTTACGAACGATGTCGTAATTGTTTTGTCTTGAACCACCCGGCGAATCAAAATAGTCATGCTTAATGCCTGCGTCAAATATAGTGTAATGGCGCAGTCTAAATGGCTGATGGACATGGAGATATAGCACCAAAGCTCGCTTATCAGACATAGCTAGCCTCTCTTTGCTGAGTAAGCACCCTATTGTAACTGTCCAAAATATGAGATGCTGTGCCTTTCCACGACCGTTTATCGTATTCGTTTTGTGCATTTTGGAGTAGTGTTTGTCTTAGGTCGTTATTTTCAAGAACCGCACAAATTTGATTAGCCATCTCGTCCGTATCCCAGTAGTCAACCTTCAAAGTGTTGGTGAGATACTCGACAATCCCAGATTGCTTGGAAACTAGTGTTGGCGCTCCGTATGCTATCGATTCATAAGGCACTAAACCCATTGGCTCAGACACCGATGGCATCACGAACAAGTCAGCAGCTCTGAAACTATCACGCCATTGCTTACCAACACCTTCGACTCTTCCTGTAAAAATCACGTTCCCGGCCAGGCCTAACGATGCAGCGTACTCCAATAGTTCTGGTATCTGCTCGCCCCCACCAACAAACAAAAACAAAGTTTTTGGACGAGTAGCTACTACTTTTTGTGCAGCAGTAATAAGATGAAAAATGCCTTTTTGAACCGTCATTCTTCCAGCGTTAAGCACCACGCCATAACCCAATTCTCTCATTTTTACTAGATAGGGGTAGGTCTCATGTTCTTCAATGCGTAGATGAGCTGGAATTTCCATGTAGTTTTCAGCAATCGAAATCTTGTCTGGCGAAACGTGATAATTTTCGACGATAATATTTTTTTGTCGTTCACAAAGTACGAAGATATGATCTGCCATGTGAAAACCGACGTACTCAATATCGTGGACGAGCGGGTTACCGTGTTTTCCGCCAGCCCTGTCAAACTCTGTCGCATGAACATGCACAAAAAGTGGCATACCGCTTTTTTGTTTTAATGCTAGGCCAGCTCTAAATGTTAGCCAATCGTGAGCGTGAATAACGTCGTACTCGCCAAGATTAGTCATGCTTGAAACATTTTGTGCAAATAACTCAACCTGTTCATGCAATGTCCTCACATTTTTTGTGCCATTTATTGTAGTTACCTCGTAACGGAACGAGTCATACGTACTACCGCCGTCCATCAGTAGTTTTGCGTGTTGGTGAATCGCTGGAGTGACTTTCATGTGAGATATGTGAGAGTAATCGGCCTCAAAAGGCAGAATGAACTCAATCTCTGCACCGCTGTTAGCCATGTGACGAGTCAACTGATCGCAAACAATACCCATACCACCGACATAGTGCGGTGGTAGTTCCCAGCCAAGCATTAAGATACGCATTTTTTCTTTATCCCACACATTCGTTTGATTTAATTATAATAACTTAACTCTTTAAACACAACCGTTTTAGCGCTTGATTTAATCTGTTATACGAGCTATAATAAATCTGAAGGGACGCGTTAGTAAAACGCGTTTATTTTATGCAAGATAATATCCGTAACATAGCTATAATCGCACACGTTGATCACGGCAAAACAACGCTTGTTGATGGTCTATTAAAACAATCCCACACCTTTCGTGATAACCAAGCTGAGATGAGCCAAGACCTAATTATGGACAGTGGCGACCAAGAACGGGAGCGTGGCATTACCATAACAGCCAAAATCACGGCCGTTGACTGGGAGGGGCTTCGCATAAACATCATCGACACACCTGGTCACGCTGATTTTAGTGGCGAAGTTGAGCGCACCTTGCGCATGGCCGACGGCGTAATCTTGGTTGTTGATGCCCAAGAAGGGCCAATGCCTCAAACCAAATTCGTCCTTAGTAAGGCCCTACAATTAGAGCTCAAACCGATTGTTGTGATCAACAAAATCGACAAACAGGCTTCACGCCTAAAAGAAGTCGAAGACGAGTTAGCTGACCTGTTTTTGGAATTGGCGGTTCATGAAGATCAGCTACATTATCCCATATATTATGCGATTGGTCGGGAAGGCAAGGCGTGGAACAACATTCCAACTGACCCAACCGCAAACGCTGATTTGGTGCCGATTTTTGAAGCTATTCGAGATCAAATTTCTCCTCCAAAAGTAGAGACCTCTGGCAATCTACAGTTACTAGTCTCTTCTCTACGTTACGACAGTTTTCAGGGTAAATACGCAGTCGGACGAGTTGAACGCGGACATTTAAAGCGCGGCCAAGCAGTCAGCCTTTGCCAAAAAGATAAAACTATCAAAACAAAAGTTGATAAAATCTACCGTACTATAGGCTTATCATACTTTGAGGTTGAAGAAGCAGTCGCTGGCGACATTGTCAGCGTAACGGGTCTAAGCACCGCCCAGATAGGTGATACTGTTACTGATATTGATAGCCCTGAGTCACTGCCTCCTATAGAAATTGAGGCTCCAACTCTTCAGATATACCTGGGGCCCAACACCAGCCCATTTAAGTCTAAAGAAGGTGAGTTCACAACTAGTCGACAAATCGGCGACCGTTTGCGCCAAGAACTCGAAACAAACGTTGGCCTAAGAGTCGTAGAACAGGGAATTGGCTTCTTGGTTTCTGGTCGAGGCGAGCTACACCTAAGCGTTTTGATCGAAACGATGCGCCGCGAAGGCTACGAGCTAGAGGTTGGGCGACCGCAAGTTGTAACGCATATCGAAAACGGCGTTGAAGTCGAGCCAATTGAAGAGCTTAACGTCGAAGTCCCGGCTGAACACGTAGGTGCAGTCCAGATGGAGCTTGGACGCAGGCGAGCAGAGCAGATCGATCAATTCAGTTCAAACAAAGGCGTAACAAAATTAGTCTACAAACTTCCAACTCGCTCGCTGTTAGGAGCGAGAAACATTTTACTCACCGCAACTCGCGGTACGATTATTATGAACACACTATTAGACGGCTTCGCACCACTTTCAGCTGCCCTAGAACAACTAAGAAACGGCGCTCTTGTCGCCTGGGAATCGGGTACCTCGACACCTTATGCACTAGAGCCAGTTGAAGAGAGGGGCGTACTCTTTGTCGGCCCAAATGAGCCGATTTATGCCGGACAAATTGTTGGCCTTTACAACCGCTCGGGCGACCTCGAGGTTAACGTTTGTAAAGAAAAGCACCTCACCAACATGCGTAGTAAAGCTTCCGATGGCGTTACTCAGCTTACGCCTGCGATCAAAATGAGCCTTGAACAATGCCTGGACTTTATTGAGAATGATGAACTACTTGAAGTGACACCGAAATCCTTGCGTCTTAGAAAACGAGAACTAGACCATAACCTCCGAAAAAGAAATAATAAAAATTAGTTTGTAAATTTCTCATATCTGTGTTACTATAGCACTATGGAACATTTTTTTGACCCAAAAACTAACACTTTTGATCTTGGCAATGACACAAATTACGTCAAGGGCTACAAAGTCAAAGGTACTACGATGGAGGCTGTTAGGCCATTAGATAGGCCGTTTTCTGAAGCCGAGTTTGCTGCAGCTGCTTTTGGTTCTGGCCAGCTACTTGAAGTTGTTTTCTCCTAATTGTCTCTTACCTGGCCGAGGCTATCCGGCCATGGGCATAGCTATAACTGGGGCATAGCAATGCCGGTCTTGGCAGAAACTTCTTTCGCCCAAACTACCAACCTTGCATACTGCGCATCGCGGGCAGCATTTTCTGTATCATTATCATCTAGCCGCTTAACAAAGCCATCAATCGTGTTGGTAAGTTGCTCATCCGTGCTTCCAGTCTGTCAACTCTCAGCTCAAGATTGTTAAATCTTTCATCAATGCGTGACATCATACTATCCATGACCTCTGCAAGTTCACCAACAATTAGCTTATTGTTTTTTTCTAGAGCTTCTTCGAGATCTTTTTTGTTTACGTAATCACTCATAGTTTTATTATACACCGCTTTACATATCCCTCACCTGGCCGAAGGCAATGCGGTCTAGTATCTCGCCGCGCATATCCATCATCGTGGCCGGCGTGACGACGTATTCGCCGTAGCGATTGTTGATAATGTCTATCGCATCACTCATTCGCCGCTTGGCGCTCATAGCCCTAAAATCAGACTGCACAATAGCTTGTTTATCGTTTAGCAAAGACTGTTTAGCGTCATTCTCGGCGTCAAACAGCCCAAGTTGCTCTGGGTCCCAGTCGTGTAGGTCGAAGACTGTAACCGACATTAGTTTGACTTTGTCATAAATCGCAGCCCTCTCTAGCAAGTAGCAGGCCGCACGGTAAATATCCTCGGTGCTATATAGCCTATGGTCGACTTTCATGCCTTGTTTCCAACTGCGCAACTTATGCATATTCTCAAAAGATGACGGCAGCTCTCTTGAAAACCTGTCATCTGAAAATTTATTGGAAATTGAAAATTGGAACTTGCTAAATTCCTGGCTTACAAAGCCAAAATACAAATGTATGCCCTGCCCATAAAGCCCGCTCTTACGCAGCCTACGGCCGGTTTTCTCGCACAGCTTCAGCAGCAACCTTTTGAGCTCAGTAACGTCTGTCGTTTTGTGGGGCAGAGCATACTGATGCCCAATGCTCGAACGCTTGCTTTCAGCGCTATCAATTTCGTAGCCACGCAGCCGCAAATACCAGTAGTAGCCAACTATGCTTTTAAAAACCTGCTTTTGCAGTAGCCAACGATCGGCCTCCAAAAACTGTAGCGGCGTAGTGACACCACAAGCGAATAACCTTCGTCGAAACCGCGTATTGATACCCGGAAGATCAACCAGATCCATTCCTTGGTAGAACTCCAAAAGATTAGTATGGTCAATTAGTGTCATGCCATTTGGTTTATTGAAGCCGGCGGCGTACTTAGCCAAAAACCTGTTCGGCCCAATGCCGACATTAACTGTTACGGCCTCGCCCAGCCGCTCATAGATCTTTTGCTTTATCTCATAGCCTATTATTCGCATGGCCTGGCTATAAAGTCTATGTTCGTCTTTTATCGGTGACATTTTAGACGATATAAGCAAAGAGTAGTCAGTCTGATAATTGGACTTTAAGGATTGATTAGAAATTGAAAATTGAGAACTGAAAATTACAGTCCCAATCATAACAATAAGCTTCTTTTTTTTCTTCAGTACCTGGGAACCCTGCAGGTTCAGCACGAATTCATCTATCGACTTCGGGTGCACGTCATCGGTGTACTCCAGTAAAAGTTCTTTGAACTTGTTGTGAGCATCGCGGTACTTAGCTGGATCAGGTGTCATAATCACGATGCCAGGTGCCAGCACTCGAGCTTCAGCCACATTTACGCCTAGTTTCACGCCTTTGGCCTTCGCCGCATAGTTAGCAGCCAAAACAAAACCTCTGGGAGTATCATAGGCCGCTACACCGACTGGCCGCCCGCGTAACAGGCGATTGGCCTGCGCCTCAATTGTTGCAAAGCAACTATTGAGATCAATGTGCATAATCAAAGGCAAAGCCTTTGATGGTAGATGGTAGGTAGTAAGTGGTAGATGGGGGCTTGACTTTTCTTTCATAATTTGCTAAAATATAGTTTAGATAAAATTATTAAGGAGTTACTGTGGACTACGAAGGTTTTAAAAAAATCAATTCTATAGACGGTATTACATGCGAAACGCTACCAAAAACAGGAGAGCACGTACGGTTCGTTACTGTAGCTGGTTACGACGATCGCCTCCAAAGGAGTACATTTGATCACTCTAACATTCTAAATGCCTTAGATGCTGAAGGGCTAATGAAGGCTAAAGGGCCTAGGGACGCAGGGTACAGAAGAGGACCAGATTTTGAGTTAGTAGGAGTTACTACCGTTAGGGGATGTGCCGCAGTACTTCTAGAAGACTTGAATAACGGACGATAAAACGCTAGGACTTTCTTGCCAGCAGCCACAGTTTAAAATTTTCACCTAGCTTACAGTCTGGCAAACCACCGTGGCTTCGCTGGCGGGCATGTATTCTTCTATTACCCAGTGGAGAGTTTCGGTATCGAGCGCTAATTTAAAGTACATAGTTTCTTTTTGATCACACAAGCTAAAGTGGTGTATCAGTTTGTTACCGTTTTTTGTTTTGTGATGATAGTCAACCTTGCCGAGTATGTAGTCTTGGTTTTGCCATGTTAGCCGGTAGGGCTGAAAGCGCTGAAGTTTGGCGTTGTACAGTGTCACTACGCTAACGGGCTCATCTAAACTTTCTCTCATAAGCCCTTGCACCTCCTGCCAAATACAGGCAGAGCCTGCGCTCTGGCTAGGTTTTTACCTTTTTGCTGTGTTGCCGGCCGTAGTACTCGCTCAACGTATGGACAATACGCCTCACTGCGGGCTTCGCCGGCGCCTTGCAAAATCGGCAAATGCAAGGCTTCTGACAAAAGTTTCCAACTTTCTCTCATATGATGTTAGCTCCTAATGCTTCTAGGGTCTTTTTATTGACAATATCTGAATGCTTATGTTATATTGGTGGCATAAGACCTTCGGCGGTGGTTTATACACCACACTTGCGGAAGGCCTTTTTATTTTTTAGGAAAGATTGACATTAAGTCTTTTTGTTTTTTTGTTTTCCTTAACTTGTACATAGAATAAGCCTCCTGTGGCGTGATGCTGGCAAAACGATGCAATACTTGTGTGGTCTTAGCGGGATCGATTATATACCCTACAATATCCTCAGATGAATACGGCGAGAAGCGCTAGCTATATCTAGTCGAGACAAGATACTGCCCACCGCCTCTGGCTCTTTATTGACCGCCTGATCGATTGACCCCGCGCCAGGCGCTTCAGCCATATTGTTCAAGCTCTGTTCGACACCAGGATCATCGGTATCTTTAATAAGTTTCCCAAAATAATAAATACGCATTTTTAAACTCCATTCAGATAATTTAGTAATTAGTCATAGGGAAGATTACAGAAATTCGACAGACATCTGTTTGCCTGCTCAATTTTTGCGTGGTTTAACGCTCATACCACCAACGGAGAGAGCTCTAAATCCTAAAAAGCTATAAAACCAGAAAACGTTCCTTTAGAATTTATGATTTAGATTTTACTACTTTCGGCTTCAGCCGAGACGAGTAGGCGATTTTATTCGGCTACGATGCGTATTGATAGAGTTTGTTAGGAGGAATCTCGCCGAGAGCGGCCGCTGAAGCCCTAACACAACTTGCCCTAATTGTAGCACAAATGCCCAAAGCGCTATTGCTTTTTGGCGGGCAAAGAGTATATTCAAATTAGCACCAGATAAACGGTGTCTAAGGGAGGAAACTATAATGGAAAACCTAAGCGCACACAAAGTAGCGATGGCCCTGATGGTGATCGGCGGACTCAACTGGCTGTTGGTTGGGCTTTCTGAAAAAGACCTACTAGTCGGTTACCTGAAACTAGACTTCGACCTTGCCAGGGTAGTCTACGTGCTTGTGGGCCTAGCAACACTCTACGTTCTTTGGGCTAAAATGGGCGGAAAAAAGTCAGCTGAATAAGTTAGTATAGTAAATTCCACAACGTAGAAGGTAGTGCCTCCGTTATTCGCGGAGGCATTTACATTTTATAGCACAACAATTTTGACAAATTGAAGGCGCTTAAGCTACTCTACTAATTCGTCTCTTCAAAAATGAGGTGGAGAGCGAAAATCAGTTTATGCGAATGGGCGTTTAAAGGTGCGCTTACAATGATCGCTTACTGGTTAAAATAGTAAATAAAGGTGGTGCAAAAACATAAAGACTAAAAAGGTCTTTTAAAGCACCCCAAAAAAGGAGGGTTATGCGTAAATCCGCATACACAATCGGTCTAGCTACTTTTGGCGTCATCGCCATTTTAGCCAGTCCTAAGGCAGTACATGCCGAAGAAGTAAAAACAGAAACCAATCAACCAAAAATCGTCGAGGTTCAGCCTGGCGACTACCTTAGCAAAATAGCACAAGAAAACGAGACGACTTATGTGCGAATTTATAACGCTAACGAAGAAATTAAAAACCCAGATATTATTTATCCGGGTCAAAAACTGCGCATTCCTAAGGCAGATGAGCAGCTTACAGACAGAGCTTTGCCTGTAGTTGCGCCAGTTGTGGTTACTAAGCCAAAAGCTAGCACACATCGTCAAACTACGACTCAGCCGCAAGCAGCCGCGCCAGTTGCTCCAAGCGGTAGCGTTTGGGACCGTTTAGCACAGTGCGAATCAGGTGGACGCTGGAACATCAACACTGGTAATGGTTTCTACGGTGGAGTCCAGTTTGACTACGGGACTTGGCTTTCTAATGGCGGTGGCGCCTACGCACCACGCGCTGATCTAGCCACACGAGAACAACAGATCGATATTGCGACTCGTCTTCAATCCCGCAGAGGCTGGGGCCCTTGGCCAGCCTGCGCACGTAAGCTTGGCTTACTATAGTAACGGCGTTACTAGCATTAAAAGACTCCAAACTAGTAAAACCTTAACTGAAGCTTTCATGAATTTTCGCGCCCAGACTACCTTATCTAGGGCGCGAAAACCTTTGTAACCAACGTACATCCACCAGGCGCCCATAGCCGTCATGATTCCGATGAACACCCAAGCCCCTCTGGGCTGCGTCCGAAAAACCATTGCCACAGCCACTACGAATAATGCAAGATAGAATAAGCTGGATTTGACAGTACGGTTAACGCCATGAACGGACGGCAGAACAGGTATAGAGGCATTCTTATAATCATCAAGGCGGCGAACGGCGATGGCATAAAAATGAGGCATCTGCCACAATACCATTGCAGTAAATAGCCAGATCGCAGTGACATCAATACGCCCAGCAAAACTTAAGTATCCAGCTAGCGGCGGAACGGCACCAGGGATACTGCCAACAAGCGTGCCATAAGATCCATGGCGCTTAGCCAGCCCATATGGTATTAGATACCCCAAAAAGCCAACTATCCCAGCTAAAAAAGCAACTTTATTAGTATGAAAATACAGCAACATAAAACCGCAAATTGCCAATAAAACTGCTAGAGATAAAGCCCTACTAACAACGACGGAACCCAAGACAAAGGCTCTACTCTTGGTTCGCTCCATTTTTTTATCAATGTTTCTATCAATATAGTTATTTATTATCCCGGCGCTAGCAATAATTAGAGCAGTAGAAATCATAAACGCCCAAAAAGCCGCCCACCTAAAAGCAGTAGTACCACCTAAAGAATAGGCTAGCATGAAACCGCCTACTGCAGCCAGAAGGTTACCAAGCACTATACCGGGCTTTGTTAAGAGTAAGTAAACCTTTATCACTTAGGTAAGTTTAGCACGATAACTAGACCACGCCCTCATGTGCAACTACAAAGAATTTCATTGATTTTACAGAATTGATTATGCTTAACTAGAAGCAAAAGGCAGAGTAGATTGGGTGAGTTTTAGATGAAACAAATCAAGAGACATAAAAAACAGAAGATGTCGATATTTTTGGTATTTTTAGGCTTTTTAGGGCTAATACTACTGATGGCCTACTTCCTGGCTGGTCAAGATGTGGCGCTATTACAGCCTAAAGGTTTTATATCCCACGAACAATTCAAATTGTCGATGACGGTCTTAGCAATTGTTTTAGCAATTGGGATTCCCTCTGTGGGATTGCTATATTTAATTGTCTGGCGATACCGTGATACCAACACCAAGGCCACTCGCGAAACAGAATCAGAACGCAGTGCGCTATTCCTGTTTGTGCTTTGGATGATACCAATTAGCGTCGGGGTACTTATTTCACTGATAGTTTGGGAGTCTACCCACCGCCTAGCACCACAAAAACCAATTAGTGAGATCGAAAAACCTCTGGTGGTTAAGGTTGTTGCGATGCGTTGGAAATGGTTATTCCTTTACCCAGAGCAGCAAATCGCTTCGCTGAACTACGTTCAAATTCCCGAAAACACACCCGTTAGGTTTGAGGTAACGGCCGACGATGCGCCTATGACCTCTTTTTGGATACCGCATTTGAGCGGGCAAATATACTCAATGACAGGACATGTTAATAGAATCAACGTAATGGGTACCGAAGTAGGTGACTATACTGGTAGCACCCCTGAGATTAATGGTGAAGGATTCGCTGGAATGAGATTTAAAACCCGTGTTAGCTCGGCGCAAGACTTTGAGGCATGGGTAATTAGTACAAAAGCTAATAACAACACCCTTTCTTTAAGTAAATATGATGAACTACTACTGCCAACCGAAAAAACGGACAGTGTTTTTTACGCAAGCTATGATCAAAATCTCTATGATAAAATGCTTATGAAATACATGTCGATGCACGGCGACGACAGCGAAACTAATCACGAAGGGCACCATTGAGAGAATTTTTAATCGGTAAGCTAGACGGCAATTCATTGCCTCACGAGTGGTTCACAATTGGTGGAACGGCTGCCTTCGTTTTAATGATGCTATTGATTGCTGGCTATCTCACTTACAAAAAACGCTGGAAATGGCTATGGAAAGAATGGTTAACATCTGTTGATCCCAAAAAAATTGGCATAATGTATTTCATAGTCGGCGGATTTATGCTTTTGCGCGGAATCCTTGACGCACTAATGATTTGGCTGCAGCAATCTCTAGCAGCTGGTGCCTCTCATGGCTACCTATCTTCTGAACACTTTCAGGAAATATTTACGGCTCATGGCAATATCATGGTCTTTTTTGTGGCCATGGCTTTTATTTTTGGGCTGATAAACTACATAGTACCCCTCCAGATTGGCGCGCGAGATCTGGCTTCTCCATTCATGAATACATTAGGCTTTTGGCTGTTTGTCGGCGGCGTGGTGATGGTGAATATGTTTTTCCTTTTTGGCGGACAATACGCTGCAACCGGCTGGCTGGCTGTAGCACCACTTTCCGGAAAGGAGTTTAGCCCTGGGGTCGGGGTCGATTATTGGATATGGAGTTTACAGATTTCAGGTATTGGTACGACTCTCGGCGCGATTAACTTCATAATGACAATATTAAAAATGCGTGTAAAAGGAATGACGCTGTGGAAGATGCCGGCTTTCACCTGGGGATCTCTATGCAGCATGTTAATGGCAGCAACTATTTTTCCAATTCTTACCATGACGCTTTTTTTAGTCTTTTTTGATCGCTACTTAGGCACTCACTTTTTTACGACAACTGCCGGTGGTAACGCCATGCTATATTCAAACCTGATTTGGATGTGGGGACATCCGGAAGTCTATGTATTAATTTTGCCAGCATATGCTATTTTCTCTGAGATAGTTGCAGTATTTAGTCGCAAACCGGTGGCTAATTATAAATCAAACGTTTTTGGTCTTATTGGCGTCGCGTCGCTATCACTCGTAGTTTGGTTACATCACTTCTTCACTATGGGTTCGAGTGCCGATGTTAATGCCTTCTTCGGTATAATGACGGTTTTCGTCGCCATACCAACAACTGTTCTGGTTTTTAACTGGATAGCTACAATGTACAAGGGACGGATTAGGCTAGACACACCCATGCTCTGGTTTCTGGGTTTTGCCGGCGTCTTTGCTATCGGCGGCATAACTGGAGTCTTATTGGCTGTTCCTTCAATTGATTTCCAGCTACACAATAGCCTATTTTTGGTGGCTCATTTTCACTCGACGGTTATCGGCGGAGTAGTGTTCGGGGTATTCGCCGGTATATCATATTGGTTCCCAAAATTTACAGGATTCAGACTAAATGAGCGTTTAGGAAGATATGCCTTTTGGCTATGGATTGTTGGTTACTTTATGTCCTTTGTACCGATGTTTATTTTAGGTCTGATGGGCGCTTCAAGAAGATTAGACCATTATGATGCTTCGACCGGCTGGCAACCATTTTTCATTGTTTCGTTGATCGGTGGCATAGTTATCACTGCTGGGGTTACCATGCAAGTAGTGCAAATTATAGCTAGTTTTATAGAGAAGAAGCGTTTGATGGATACTACAGGAGACCCTTGGGACGCCCGCACGCTAGAGTGGTCAGTAGCATCACCAGCTCCAGCCTACAACTTCGCCGCGCTTCCTGACGTAAGTGAACGCGACGGTTTCTGGGCAATGAAACAAACTGGGCTACAAAAGCCGACATACGAAGATATTCATATGCCCAAAAATACCGCAAGCGGCATATACCTATCTATCTACGCATTCTTAACTGGTTTTGGTTTTGTGTGGGATATTAAGTGGCTGATTATCGTCGGTATTGTTGGAATGATATACACGTTTATCACTCGGACCTTTGATGAAGACTCGGAATACAAGATTGCAGCAAGCGATGTAGAAAAATCGGAGCAAGAACATTTTGTCAAGATGCAAGAAGTAGAGAAAAGCCGAGATCAGAGCAAGATCGGCCCTGAGTATGATATGGGCTTAAGTGACTTCATTAAGATCGTTTGGAAATGGTTGCTTGGCTTAGCGAGGCACAAAAAATGAATCATGTAGAGTCGCACGAAGAAGCTTCAACCGACCGAGTGATGTTTGGCTTTTGGATCTATCTTATGACCGACCTCCTTATGTTCGCTGCGCTGTTTGCTGTTTTTGCTGTACTGCGTAACAATACGGCGGGCGAGCCCTCAGGGAAAGATATTTTTAGCCTACCGTTCGTTTTAATTGAGACGTTGATACTTCTTACCAGCAGTTTTACCTGTGGCCTTGGCATGATTGCTGCACGAAACAAGGATAAAGCTAAAGTAATGCTTTGGTTCGGTGTAACCATGCTACTTGGTTTAATATTCTTAACACTTGAAATTAAAGAATTTAGTACCATTCTTCACGAAGGGCATAGTTGGCGCGACAGTGCCTTTTTGTCTTCATTTTTTGTGCTTGTTGGCACTCATGGACTGCATATTACATCTGGCATACTGTGGTTGGCAGTTACTTTACGCTACATTGCACGCCAGGGCCTGAATCATCATAAGATTCGAAAGCTGGCACTCATTAGTTTATTTTGGCACTTTTTGGACATCGTTTGGATTTTTATCTTCACGGTAGTTTATTTAATGTCATTCATAAATTGAGGCTGAGGTATGAGAAGTCACGAACACAAATCTTCGCACGGTAGCATAAAATCATATGTAGTTGGCTATCTTCTTTCGCTAGCATTTACATTGGTTCCTTACTATATGGTTAGGTCCGGCGGTATGACCGGCCAAAAATTATTGATTACTGTTTTGGCTTTTGCCTTCATACAAATGTTTATCCAGATATTTTTCTTTCTTCACCTTGGTCGCGGGCCAAAGCCTTTTTATAATGTTATATTTTTCACTGCTACATTCGGTATGATTTTGGTCGTGGTCTTTGGTTCGATATTCATCATGGACAATCTTTATCGCAACATGAGTCCTGCTGAGGTGACCACAAAAATTGGCGAAAAAGAAGGTATCGCCGAAATTGCTGGCAAGAAAACAGGTGGATGCCAAGGTTTAGGCGTTAACCACAAAGCTGTAATAAAAGACGAGCTAGTCACTCCAGATCATATTCATGCGGTTTTATGCGACACGCTGACGATTACCAATCTTGACAGCATCAACCGCGAAATAACTTTCGGCGAGCACGAAAACCACGAAGCCTATGGTGGTGTATACGAGATATCACTAGCGGCTGGTAGGTCTAAAACCATAACCCTCAACACTGCGGGGCAGTATAAGTTTCACGATCACGTAGACCCAACTGTTGGTGCGTTCTTTACTGTAGAGAAGTAACCTAGTCCGGCTTTCGCAGCCATTTTACCCTACTCAGAAATGGCTCAAACAAATCTTCTTCTAGCGGTATGGCGATATTTTTTAGTTCTTCGTCGGTCGGTTCTCGGTCAGCAAACTCTACATTATCTAACTCCGAAATGACAGCTAGTGGTGTCGATTCGCTGCCTTCGCCCATCACAAACACGCCTATGCCGGCTAGCCCGCCAACAATGTCAGCCTGCGAGACCTTAAAATCACGCCCAAAAAGATCTGGTGTGCCAACATAGTTATGGAGTGGATTAAAGCCGCTAAAACCTAACGCTATACCGCTTACGCCTCGTCTCATAGTTCTACAAGTACTATCCGTAATAACAACCCCGCAGTATTTAATTCCAAAGCGATGTTTGATATAAGCTCTCACCTCTGCAGCCGTACGTTGCGAGTCTTTTGGCCAAAGTATGTAGAAACCACCAGCGTTAGACTCGTCTATACCGGCATTAGGTATTAAGGTGTTATTTTTAATTGTAAAGTTTATACCATACTTACTATGGGCCTCTAGCTGAGTAAAATCGGCATGCTCGGCCACAAAGGCCTGTTTATCTACTATAGTATTTTTTGCCACCACCGACCCTTCACAAATCGCAACTATTTTTGATGTAATAGCCAGCACATTACCCTCTTTAAACTCAGTCAAATATTTATCTAGGAGTTCGGTTAAAGAGATTGATCCAGTACTTACTCGCTCGGTTTTTATTGCTACCGCTTTCATTGATTTAATTATACCTTGAATTTTAGATTTTTTAAGCGTAATCTACGCATATAAAGAGGGAGCAATAAGTGAAAAATGTCTTTAAACTCAGTTTCGCCAGTTTAGCTACGATTCTAATATCAAGTAGTGCTGTTTACGCTTCGGCATATCCGAAATTCGAAAACTATATTAATACGAGGCTGTCTTTTTGGCAAAAAATGTCCGAAATCCCAGAAGGCGACACTGCAAAATTTGATGATTTTTTGGGCAAAGATTACCCAGCTTTTTCAGGCACTATGGACGCTGCTATAGACGAACTTAGAGCTAGCTCGGTCATTTCAAACAAATTGATTGCTAACGCAATAGAAAAAGTTAAGATCAAGTTTAATTCGTTTAAGCTCGCATACGAAACAGGTAATGTCCAGAGTCTTGGGGTGGCCTCAGATGAGCTACAAGCGGCAGTAGAGAATGAAGATAGAATCTTTGAGCAGGAATACAATAAGGCAAAATCGACTGATAGCAGGCTAATGTACATTTACGGTGGTTTAGCAGGATTTTTCTGTCTGCTTTCGGCTTACCTTTTCGCCTGGTCACGTAAACCAACACGCACAAGGACAGAAAATCCTATGCACCAAGACGCAGCTAACAAGCTGGCTCAGCAATCAAAAAATGAACTTTTTAAGTCGTCTCTGATTGCCTCCGGTGCAGCAGTCGTTACTTTAGTGTGGTACTTGAGCGTCAGAAACAATGGCGGTAGCTATATGATTTTCTGGGGACCAATGCTGTTTGGTGGCTTAGCTTTATTCTCAGGAATAATAAATTACAACAAATCTCGTCGTAATGGTACTTTAGAAAAAGCCGCTAGAAGTTCTATTCAAGGATAAATGGCAGGGGCAGTAGGAGTCGAACCCGAATAGTGCCAGTGGCACTATGAGTTCACGGGTAGATTGCTTATATGTTTAAAAGTCGTGTTTCGAATTGGTACATACTTATCTGATTGTATGGCGCTATGGTTCGACTCTGTGATAAATCGTTCGATTGTTCGTGGCAGGGGCAGTAGGAGTCGAACCCGAATAGTGCCAGTGGCACTATGAGTTCACGGGTAGATTGCTTATATGTTTAAAAGTCGTGTTTCGAATTGGTACATACTTATCTGATTGTATGGCGCTATGGTTCGACTCTGTGATAAATCGTTCGATTGTTCGTGGCAGGGGCAGTAGGAGTCGAACCTACCTCTAAGGTTTTGGAGACCTTTATACTAGCCGATGTACTATGCCCCTATGGCAATAGCAGTATTATAGATTATATCGGCTACTAGCGGAAGTCTAGTAAAATCTGTTACTATAGAAATCAAATGCAGAAGTTAACGACCACCAAACCTCTGTTTATCTTGCTTTATGGCTCGCCAGGATCCGGCAAGACAAATTTTGCACGTCAGTTATGTGAAGTTTTGCCTTGCGCACACCTACAGAGCGATCGGATTCGCGCTGAACTTTTTGAAAAGCCTAGCTTTAGTACTGATGAAAATGAGGTTGTAGATAATCTAAATGAATTCATGGCTGAGCAATTTTTACAGGCTGGCGTATCTGTAATCTTAGATGAAAATGCCGACAGAGCAGCAAAACGCATGTCGTTGCGAAACATGGCCAGAAGTAAAAAGGCTGAACCTGTACTGGTTTGGCTGCAGACAGATTTTGAAAGTGCCTATGCTCGTTTGCAACGCCGAGATCGACGTAAAGCCGACGACAAATATGCAGCCGCCTATAGCACTGAAATGTTTAAACAAGCTATCAGCCGTATGCAAAATCCAAAAAACGAAGATTATGTAGTTATTTCTGGCAAACACACTTTTAATACTCAACGCAACACGATCGTCAGGCATTTGATTGAGAAGGGCTTGGTCGAACGGACTCAAGAGACCCCGATAACTAAGCCTGGACTAGTAAACCTAGTTCCTCAGTCTCAAGGCCGCGTTAACATGGCTCGTCGTAACGTATTAATCCGCTAATTTTCTAACCAGTAGCTTTTATTGGAAGCTATTTTGCAGAGGCGTCATAACGTAAATTAGTTGTTAAAATATAGAAAATGCAGAAATTAATTGAGGTTGAGGGAATTGGCGAAGTAATACTAGCTAAGCGCAAGGGCACTAGAAATATTCGTATTAGTATCAGTGGCGACAAAGTCCGTCTTGGTATGCCTTTTGGCGTTAGCGAAGCAGCTGCGCTTCAGTTTTTAAATAGCCGCCGCCATTGGATTCTAAAACACAAAAAAGATGAGGCAAGGGTATTAAAAAGTGGCGACCAAATTGGCAAAAGCCACAAATTATTCTTTGAGCCATTTGAAGTTACCAAACCAACAGCAAGACTACACGGGCAAACTATAGTCGTAAAGTTCCCAAGAAACCTAAAATCTTATATGAATGAAGTCCAAGAAGCTGCCACCCGCGGATCAAAAAAAGCCTTACAAAAAGAAGCCGAAAAATACCTTCTACCACGACTAAAAGCATGGTCCGACAAAACCGAGCTAGACTACAAAATCGGCGATGTGAAATTCATGAAAAGTCGCTGGGGACACTGTAGTAACAGGGGAGAAATCACACTAAACTCATACCTAGTCCAATACGACTGGAAACTAATAGATTACGTGATTGTGCATGAACTAGCACACACCGCGCACCACGATCATTCTGATAAATTTTGGTCTCTTGTCGCCAAACACTGTCCACCACACAAAACTTTGCGAAAAGAACTAAAAAACAAACAAACTGCAGTCGTTGCAAATGCAACAGAAAGCCCTAAACTCTAAAACATGAGCTCTAAAACTTTAAAATTTTTTAGCTTTCATTTTTAGTATTTCTTTGGACTTAGTTCTTAGAATTTAGAATTTTTTCCCGCTTGTGTTTAAATATATGTAATGGCATTCACAACAAACACCGAAGACGCTACGCTAGACCAGCAGCGCCTAAAAAGCCTCGTCAACAGCATGGCAGATGGCGTTATTGCCACTGATCAAAAAGGCACTATCGTGCTCTATAACGGCGCGGCGATGAACATTCTTGATCGCAACACAGAGATCAAGGGCAGAAAAATCGGAAACGTCATCAAAACCATCAACGGCAAACACGAAGAAGTAGATTTCCAAAAAATGGTACTGGGAACAGAAACTCAAACCGCCAGCCGTGACCTCCGAATTGTTTATGAAGATGAAAGCCAAGTAAACTTATACACCAGCATCGCACCGGTACACTTAGGCTATGGCCAGCAAGGGGATCGAGGTTTTGTAATTCTACTCCGTGACATAACTCATGAGAAATCTCTTGAAGAAGAACGTAACGAGTTTATTAGCGTTGTTAGTCACGAGCTACGCACGCCTATCGCCGTAACAGAGGGTATGATTGGTAACGCCGAATTTTTACTCGATAAATCATCAGATATAAATCAAATTAAGTCGATGCTCAAAAGCGCCCATGAACAAGTTTTATTCTTGGCTCAGATGATTAATGACCTTTCGACTCTATCTCGCGCCGAACGAGGCAAACTTCAGGCCGATAGGGAAATAATAAACATTACAGATCTGTTAAAAGATCTTCAGAAAAACTACGAGCAAAGCGCATTTGCCAAGGGGTTAAAACTATTCACAGAAACAGCACCAGATTTAGAAGTTTTATACTCGAGTAAACTATACGTCCGCGAAGTACTACAAAACTTTATTACAAATGCCATTAAGTACACCGAGACGGGTCACGTCAGTGTTTCTGCCAGACCTTACCAAGACGGTGTAGAGTTCCGGGTAAGCGATAGTGGCATTGGCATTGGCAAAGCCGACCGCGAAAAAGTTTTTGAAAAGTTTTTTCGAGCCGACAATAGTAAAACCCGCGAACAAAGCGGCACTGGGCTGGGACTCTACGTCACTATGAAGTTGGCTAAGATACTAGGAGCAGATATATCTTTGGAGAGCCAGCTAGGCGAGGGGAGTACGTTTACGATACACGTACCGAACTTGCCAGAAAGTGGCGAGTAGTTAGTAGTTAGTAGTAAGCGTAAAATTCTAAATTCTAAGCACTAAATTCTAAAATAGACCCTAGACCCTGGGCCCTGGTCCCTAGTCGGTACGGGGGTAATACTTGCTAACTACTAACTACTAACTACCAGTCCCTAGACCCTGGACCCTGGTCCCTAGTCCCTAGTCGGTACGGGGTTAATACTTGCTAACTACTACCAACTACCAACTACTAACTACTAGCCCATAGCTCTAATCACTCTAACCTCTAACCTCTAACCTAATCAAAGCTTGCGGCACTACTCAATCTCTGGCAATTTTGGCAGTACATGCATTATTGGCAAGCAAACGTTGCGACCCTTCCATTCGATTTGCCCAAATTCATATCGCCAGAGTGAAATCAGGCAGGTATATATGTCAACCAAAATTACCAGTGGAAAAATAACCGCCAACAAGGTTGCTACAGTTCGCCCAGTCACAACTGTGAATAGTTTGTAAGAAATAATCGACCAGCATAATATAATGGTAATCGATAAAATTGCCCAAGACATAGGGATTGAAGAAATAAGTCCAGAGAGCAGTAGGGTACTCGGTAAAAAGAACAGCCAGACCAAACTCATCAGATACAAAGCTACGTTCTCAGGCCTTTTTCGAAGCTGAGGATAGCGAAGACGTATACCCGTCTGATGTTGCTGCTTAGCAGTTTTATGGCTATGGGCTAGTTTTAGGTTGCGATTTGCCAAAAAATTATAAGAGTTTATAGCCGAGGCTTTACGAGCAAAAAACCGCTCAGGCATTACGCTATGAGATACGGCCTTAAAACCGCCCGCACCCAAAAAGCTTTTTTTCACCATCCAGCAAGATGAAAGTGCGGGTGGACGTTCTTTGTCCAAAAAACGGGGTAGCACAATTTCCCAGCCATAGCGAGCTGCCTGGAAGAACAGAGCTTGTTGAATGTGCCTCACTCTTCTTGGTAGCAAGCTGATCATATTTAACTTTTTTGAACACATGTAATTGATAAGGTCGGTTATTCCACCACTGTCAAACCTAATATCAACACCGCAAAAAAGTATATATTCACCCGTAGCTTCATCACTAAGCCGTTGATAAGCTGAATTTTTTGCCAACCAGCCATTCTCGGGTTCTTCTCCCTGAATAAAACGCACGCCTGCGTGGGCAAACTGCCTGATTACTTCTGGGGTTTGATCGTGCGAGCAATCATCAAGCACCAAAACCTCAAGTTTAGGATAGTCGCTTTCCAGAATTGACTGGATACAGGCCGCCATGTCATCAGTTTCGTTTCGGGCAGGTATGGCAACTGTCACTACGGGCACATCGTTGCCAGTTATGTCTACGTCTACAATCTTGGTTGGTCTAATATTATTCAATAGGCTTTTTAGCATAAGGCATAGGCCTAGTAAACTGCTGCCTAACAGCAGCGGGACAAGAATGGTTGGCTGATTTACTACCAGATAAACAAGTAAAAACGAGATAATCTGTAGAATCGTTAGGCGCCAGCTGCTTCGACTGACTACTTTCTTTAGGTAGCCTTGGCCCATACGACCGTAACCAAAACGCATGATATTGAGCGCTCTAAAGAGGCTTACCGCAAATAGGATTGTGGTCGTCCAAGTTATATGATCAAAAAATATCCAAAAAGCACAGAACAATAAACAGAAGAGTAGGATTGAAGCCGACATTAGACGGTATATGGTTTTTTGATATTCAATTCTAGTCAGAATGAACTCCATTACAGCCTCGACGCCTAACAAAATATATACCGCTGCAACCATAAGCTCATTATAAGTGCCAGACTACTATTAAACAACGATCTTGGCAGACACTAACATCCCCTGCAACTGCTTGGGCATTTTATTCCTTGTCAGGTCAGAGCAGAATATGCTATATTGACAACTAGCAAGAAGACTATATTCAAATAGTCTTTTTTAATTCTAGGAGACATAAGTGGTAGAAAAGAAGAAAAAAGCTATCAGAAAAACAGAGTCCATTCGAGAGCGCGCGGCAAAAAGTAGCCGACTGAGAGCTGGCCGAATCCGACGACTTAAGGGCGGTGCTGGACGGCTTAGGATCCCTGTCAAACGTCTTTGGCAAGCCGGACACAAACCTTACCACGCTATTCCGCAAAAAGACAAAGGTTTTTGGGGTTTTATGACCAAAACTCGCCGTTTCACACCGATGTATCTCATCAACAGTTGGCGCGAGCTTAAACAGGTAACTTGGCCAGATCGTCGCACAACCTGGAAACTAGTACTGGCTGTATTTATCTTTGCTGTTTTCTTTGGGCTGGTCATTGCTTTAGTCGACTTTGGCCTTGATAAAATCTTTAAACAATTATTACTTCGTAAATAAGAAAAGGTTATATATGACAAAACGATATGATACTAGCAAACAGTGGTACGCAATTCACACCTACAGCGGCTATGAAGAGAAAGTGGCTGAGTCAATACGCCAGCGCGCCGACTCACTAGATATGAAAGATAAGATTTTTGCCGTTCTAGTGCCAAAAGAGAAGATGATCGAGATCAAGAACGGTAAGCGCAAAGTTGTCGAAAAGCGTATTTTCCAGGGCTATGTACTTGTTCAGATGAAAATGAGCGAAGATGCTTGGTATATTGTCAGAAACACACCAAGTGTTACCGGCTTTGTCGGCACAGGCACCGAGCCTAGCCCAGTAGAGCAAGATGAAATGGACAAAATTATGAAGCGCATGGGCAAAGAAGAGCCAAAACACAGGATGGATTATTCTGTTAGCGAAGTTGTAAGCATAACTGATGGTCCATTCAAGGGCTTCGAAGGATCGATTGCCGAGGTTGACGAAGCTAAAGGCAAGCTTAAGGTACTGGTAAATATGTTTGGCCGCGAAACCCCAGTCGAGCTCGACGGCCTGCAAGTTAAGAAGGTCTAAGATGTTTTCCGAAAAACATCTGAAAACATCATTGAAAGGATGCCTTGGCAACTTGAAGAAGATCTTGCAAGAGCTTTTTTTGCCAAAAATCCAGATAAAGTGGCGAGGATTGGACTTAGTGCAATTTCACTAGAATACACTACGAAACATGACGACAGAGCCGAAGAATACGCGGCAGTTTGGGATAGAGCTGCGGCAATGCTTAAAATGCGCGCCTTACAACCCGAACCTTTTCTTGACGACTACAGAATTCCACCACATCTATAGACAACAGGGATAAAAAGTAGTAATATTATACGAAGTTACGCACATAAACTACTTGGGAGCTTCTAGCCCAAGAATCACGAAAGGTTATTAAGCTTATCGTAATACCGAGAATCGGTAATCGATAATCAAAAATCGTAAATTATGGCAAAAGTAGTAAAAGCAAACCTCAAGATGAAACTAAAAGGCGGCCAGGCATCGGCTGCGCCTCCAGTTGGTAGCACACTTGGTCAGTACGGCGTGAACATGATGGACTTTATCCAGCCTTTCAACGACCAAACCAAAGACATGATGGGTCAGGACGTAACAGTTCACATCCAGATTTTCGAAGACCGCACCATGGCTTGGCGCGTCGTCAGCACTCCAACTGATGTTCGTATCCTTAAAGAGCTTGGAGTTCAAAAAGGTTCGGGTGTACCCAACAAGGAAAAGGTTAGCAAGAAGCTCACTCAGGCGCAACTAACCAAAATTGCCGAAGAAAAAGCGATAGACATGAATACCGACGACGTAGAGGCTGTCAAAAAAATGGTGGCTGGCACTGCCCGCAGCATGGGTGTAGAAGTCGAAAGCTAACCATGTCTTCTAGAAGCTGGGGTCAAAGAGTTGAGCAGGGGCTTACACGCGCTAATGATTCCGAAAGAGATACTTTTATAAGAGTCTTCGGGCCACCGGATACCCGTATATCACTTCCTAGCGCTGCATTTTTTGGTAACTACCCCACAAGAGCGGACAATAGTAATCAAAATTCGCAATACACTCCCGAACAACTTAGTAGAGAGCTGAATATAGTTAACAGACTAAGACAAACGACTCCGCCAATTCTAGAACCCCCAGCTAAATCTGATTTTTCCAAAATCTAGTAGAGCCTTTTAGTGGAAATGAATGCCCCACTGGCTTACAATAAGCTTAATGAGTGTTGTCGAAAACTATAATGGCCAAGATGCTGGTGAGCCAGAAACTATACCAGGCATAGACGGCAAATATCTATTTACCGAGCAACTCCGCACACTCGCTCATGCCGCAGTAGCGGCGTTCAATGAAGATAGACGAACAATGCCTAACAAATTTCTTGAATCAAACCTTCGTAGATTAGCAAATCAAACCCCTCCGAGCCATCAAGCACGATACTTTATGGATAAACTTGGACTTCCATATCTTATGGGTAAAGTCAGATACGATGACCACCACGCTAGCCGCATGAATATCAGTTAGTTTGAGTTAGCGTGCGTAAAATGATATAATCTCATTATAAACAATTAATTTGTGGGAGTCTGAATCATAGTAAGGCGCCACTACCACGAAAGGAGAGCTTCGCGGGCTCCGAAAAAGGGAAAAGAGCAGCCCGAGCAAAAAATCATATTTTTTGCTCGGCGCGTTGAGGAAAACCGATAGGTTGTCCTCAAAAGCGAAGCGAAAAAACTTATGGCCGAAACAAAAGCCGATCTAATCAAACAAGCAAAAGCGCTTGGCATTGAACACGTCAACGCCAACAACACCATGGCAGAGCTACGCGAAGAAATCGCCAAAGCAGCCCCCAAAAAACACGACAAAGAAGCATTGCCTGTGAGCGATCACAAGGCAGAGTTTGCCAAAGCTGGCAAAAGAAGCGCCAAGGCTGTAGCCGAAAAAGAAGAAGCTCTGTCAAAGACAAATGAAGATGAGTCAACCGTTTCGCCCTCTAAAACTACGATCAAACCTACCCGCACGCGTCTAGAACGAGCTGGTAAGAAAATGAAAGAGGCTGCCAAACTTATCGACAGGTCTAAAGAATACACCCTCAAAGAAGCACTTGAACTCGCCACCAAAACTAGTACCACCAAATTCGACTCAACGCTCGAGCTGCATATACGCTTAAACGTCGACCCACGCCAAGCCGACCAGAACCTTCGAGACAATCTTATGTTACCCGAAGGAACTGGCAAGACTGTAAGGGTGGCTGTGTTTGCCGAACCTGACGATGCCAAAGCCGCCAAAGAAGCCGGCGCCGACATTGCAGGCGACGAGGAGCTACTGGCTCAGCTCGAAAAAGGCATAATTAACTTTGATATTTTAATCGCTACCCCTAAAGTCATGGCAAAACTTGGTAAATATGCCCGCGTTTTGGGGCCAAAAGGACTCATGCCAAACCCAAAGAGCGGCACGGTTACACCTACTCCCGCCAAAGCAGTCGCAGAGGCAAAGGCTGGTCGAGTAGAGTACCGAGTCGACTCAACTGGCATTATCCATGTAGGAGCTGGAAAAATTAGTTTTGGGGCTGTCCGGCTCGAGAAAAACGCTGCCGCAATTTTAGCAAGCATCAAGTCTAACAAGCCATCAAGTATCAAAGGTATTTACGTTAAGAGCATATACCTGACAACCACCATGGGCCCAAGCATCAAGGTTCTAAACTCCGAGCTATAGAAAAATACCGAACACTGAATACCGTATACATAGTACCTCGTACTCCGTACTGCGTACTGTTCAAATAGAGCCAAGAGCCATGATTAGGTTAGAGGTTATAGGTTAGAGGTTAGAGTGATTAGAGCTATGGGCTAGTAGTAGTTAGTAGGTAGTAGTAGTTAGTAGGTTGTAGCTAGTAGCAAGTAGATATTACCCTACCGCGTACCCCGTACCGCGTACAGTTCAAGTAGAGCCAAGAACTAGGGTCTAGGGTCTAGGGTCTAGGGTCCAGGGTCTATTTTAGAATTTAGTGCTTAGGATTTAGAATTTTACGCTTACTACCAACTACCAACTACTTACTACTACTCAAAGGTTCATACTTTATACATGATACTTAATACTTGATACTATCTAGTGCTTAGACTTCAGGAATCACGCGTTTGCACCTTTTTGGCGAAAATCTCCGTTCCGCGCTCACTGTACGTTAAGTACGGCTCGGCTTTCGGTACTTGATTTTCATCCGAAAATGCACTAAACGCGTAATTCCTGGAGTTTAAGGTTTAAACGTTAACTATCTATAGATAATAAACTAACTAACGGTATCTCCTGAAATTAAGCTTATTACCTTTTATCCGCCGACAATTGCACCCTCAGCAATGGTTAGGCTGGTAAGGTTCGGGTTACCATATATACTCCAAGTTTTTGCACCCTCAGCAATGGTTAGGTTGGTAAGGTTCGGGTTATCATATATACTCCAAGCTTTTGCACCCTCAGCAATGGTTAGGTTGGTAAGGTTCGGGTTATCATATATACTCCCAGCTTCTGCACCCTCAGCAATGGTTAGGTTGGTAAGGTTCGGGTTACCATATATACTCCAAGTTTTTGCACCCTCAGCAATGGTTAGGTTGGTAAGGTTCGGGTTATCATATATGTCCCAGCTTCTGCACCCGCAGCAATGGTTAGGTTGGTAAGGTTCGGGTTATCATATATGTCCCCAGCTTCTGCACCCTCAGCAATGGTTAGGTTGGTAAGGTTCGGATTTTCACATATGCCCAGAGTTCTTGCACCCTCAGCAGTGGTTAGGCTGGTAAGGTTCGGGTTACCATATATACTCCAAGTTTTTGCACCCTCAGCAATGGTTAGGTTGGTAAGGTTCGGGTTATCATATATACTCCCAGCTTCTGCACCCTCAGCAATGGTTAGGCTGGTAAGGTTCGGGTTACCATATATACTCCAAGTTTTTGCACCCTCAGCAATGGTTAGGCTGGTAAGGTTCGGATATAGAAAAATATCATTTACCTCTGCTGCCGCTTCAACTGCTAGTTCTAGGTTTACGACAAAGCCTTTATCGTTATAGGTATAGTGGTAAGTATGGGTTGGACTACCTTTATCACCGTAAAGCACTAGCTCATGTCGGCCATCAGCAAGGACTTTAATATTAGATCTGGTATCGTGATCAATCCCTGCTAGTTTACCCTGACCGTCTTTACTGACGTAGAGTGTTGGCGAGAGCATGTCGTAGTGACCTTTGTCTATTTTTGTTACTAGGCCGTTTTTGATGTGCTCATAATGACCTAGGTATACGTTGTCCTGTTCGTAGTAGTAATAGTGGATACCGCCGTCATTGTCTAATGTATAGTTGTCACCCAGTTTCGTATTTCCAAGCTTCATCAAATCATCACGCCCAACATGATGATAAAGTGCATGTCTTAGTCCGTGAGCAACAGCGTCAAGATCGTTGCTGTAAGTATTATCTGGGTTAGTGACTGTATGATTGTAGCGGTTTTTAATAGATACATGGTTGCCACTGCGGCTGATCTGTACCGACATACTGGATACTCCGTATGGGTCTTCACGGGTTGGTGCAAGCCTGATTAGATCATACCTATCAGTTTCAGGGTCGTACCTGTTTATGATACGAAGGTACTGCTTCCAGGCCTCGCTTAAGTTATCGGCAGTCAGCTCATTAGCCGGCAGAGTATCATCGGCATCGTTGTGACGCAGCCACATAATATGGTACTGCTTTAGTCTCTCTGGTATTTCTTTAAAGGTGCAAAGCCTCTCGCCGCCTCTGTAATCACGCTCAAAGGCCGCTACTTCATCTACCAAGTTAAGCGGACCATGAAGTTTGTAGCCTACCGACGCGGCTAGCTCGTATGGGTTCTTAGGCTCCGTCAGCCGAATCTCTCCCTGCTCATAGTAGTGTCTCTCTAAAATTGCGGCTATATAACTGTGGTTAGCTCGCAGTGTCTGTAGGGCCTGGTGGGGGTTGGGTATAATCTTCTTCAGCTGAAAAGCAAAGTCCAATTGTTCCATGTAGGGAGCTAATAACTCACGGGCACCGTTACCGGCATAGCTTCCGTCGCTATTAAGCTCGCCTTTAATAAACGAGTCGCCATACCAGTTATTTAGCCGGTTAGTGTTAGACCTTAATATCTTTTTTCTGGCTGCCTCTTCGGTGTCTAAAGTGACTGGTGTTTCTGTGTCTGATTGATGGCTTTCTGATCTGTCGGTTAGAGCAGTAGCGCCAAGCTCTCTAGAACTTAAGCACGGCGTACTCTCAGCTGTGCTTTCAAGATAAAACTGCGTACGTTTATCGCCAGCTGTACCTGGAACCATAACGCCACTAATATCTCCAACACCTAACTCGGTTGTCGATAAGAACCCATAAATAGGTTGTTTAGTAAGTAAATCTCCGTGCATGTTGTTTTATTGTATCATATTTTAACTATTATTCAATAGTCCGCGAGTGGCGGTCTGTGTTAGACAACTATCCTTTTCTTTTCTTAATGTCTTCCTAAATTAACATAATTTTTATAGTTTAACCCCAGCTCGACATTAGTCAGCCCAAGTAAATATTAATTTGTATCTGTAAATCTTATCGCTACGACGTATTTTACGTGTTAACCGCTACGTAAAACACTCCGAAACTAAGTTTTTACTAGCTAAAATGTATATTTATAGGTGTTGTTATGTCGAGCTAGGGTCAGTATAGTGGAATTATGGCACACATACACGAGTTAAAGGACTTCACTGTCAGCGCTTTTGTCTTGCACCCTGAAAAACCACAGTTTTTGCTACTACATCACAACAAAATTGGGAGGTGGCTACAGCCGGGCGGGCACATTGAGCTAAAAGAAAACCCTATCCAAGCTCTGAATCACGAATTATATGAAGAAACTGGCCTTAAGCCAGACCAGTGGGGTTTCGTCGGCCAACCAGACTACCCAAAAGTAGATCACGACTTAACTACCGAAGCGACCTTACCACTGCCTTTTTATCTGAGTGAACATAACTTTAGTCCTACCCACCAGCACATAGACCTAACGTACCTAGTCAAGGCAAAAACGGCTACTCTAACCAAAAATCCTGATGGTGCCAGCGCCATAGGCTGGTTCACACTCGAACAAGTAGCGGCAAAGTTAGACGATGGTAAATTGTTTAAGGCGACGTATCAAATTTGCGAGTGGATCGCCAAAAAATACTTTTAAGCAATAGCGTAATAATAACAACTTTTACAAAAACACAACAAACCGCTATTCACACCAGCTCTCAATATAAGTAAACTATAGGTATGTCGAGTGAGGGTAACAGTTCGTCTAGTAATGACAGCACGCAGTCTAATTTGCCACAGGCCGGTGTTTATAGCAATATTGACATCCGAAAGGCTATAGCTGATGGCCACATAATTTGCCAGCCCTATAACCCTAAACATGTAGCCCACGCAAGCCTCGACGTCACCTTAGGCTATTATTACTACCGAACCGGTCAAGAGAAGCGCGGCTTTGTCTATAATCCTTTTGACGAATCTGACGTACGCCGCTACTTCGGCGAACTACAACAAGCCGTTAGCCACCAAGATTGGTGCAACGCCAACGGCGTAAAGCCGTTAGCTAACATTCCGCTTGATCATCCCGTAATACCACTTCGCCCTGGCGAGAGAATTCTGGCCCACACCCATGAATTTTTTGGCATCAAACCGCCTGGTGCTTACCAAGTAAAAGCTCGTTCAAGTTGGGGACGTAACGGTGTTTCGGTTTGTTTTGATGCTGGCTGGGTCGACCCGGGTTACATCAATCGTCTTACTCTGGAGATTTATAACCTGAACGAACACGAAACTGTTCTACTACCAGTAGGTGAGAGAATAGCCCAGGCCGTTTTCTTGACAACCGGTGAAGTTGAAGGCAGTTATGGCGAAGGCCGCGACCAAGGATTCAGCGGCAAGTACCAGCAGGGAAGTGACCTCGAGGAGATCATTGCCAGCTGGACGCCAGAGCAAATGTTGCCTAGAGCCTACAAAGATCAAAGAACATTACCGGGAGTGATCGCCGGTTTAAAAGCACGATAGTAAATGAAGAGAATGGAAGACGCAAAATGAACATTAGCGAAAAAAACGGTCTGTTTTTTGTAATTGAGGGCACCGACGGAACAGGTAAAGGAACTCAATTTGAGCTACTGACCAAACGCTTAGTTGAGGCTGGTCACAAAGTAGCAGTCTTCGATTTCCCTAGATACAGCGAGCCCAGCAGCTACTACGTCAGAGAGTATTTGAATGGCAACTATGGCACAAGCGAAGAAGTTGGGCCGTTCACAGCTTCGCTTTTTTATGCACTAGATCGTTTCGCCGCACGCGATCAGATCAAAGAAGCTCTAGCAGATGGTTATATAGTACTGTCAAATCGCTTTGTTGCCAGTAACATGGGCCATCAGGGAACTAAATTTGACACCAGTGAAGAACGAAAAGGCTATTTTTTGTGGCTCGATAATCTGGAGTTTGGCATGCTCGGGATTCCTCGTCCTACAAAGAATTTTGTCCTGCGTGCTACGGCAGAAATTGCCCAGAAGCTTGTCGATCAAAAAGCTAAGCGAGACTACACCGACAAAAAACGCGATCTTCATGAAGCAGACTTAGAACACCTCAAAAAAGCAGTGATGGTTTATGATGAACTCTGCACTTTGATGCCGAAGGATTTCGCTCGAGTGGACTGCGTTAGAAGCGGCGAGATGATGAGTAAAGCGGCTATTCACGATATGCTGTGGAAACTGATTGAGCAGGACCTGCCTAAGGCCAAAAAGGGCCAAGGTAAGCTTATTAAGCACGAGAGTCCAAGGGGTGAAACTTCGCCGCCGCCTCTTGATCTAACCAACGAACCACTCGTTCAGAAACAACCAAACGGGTCTTATGAGATAACGGAATCTGGCAAGCGCTTTTTGCAATCAGCCGTCACCAACGTCAGCGGTAATGTTTACGCATTTACAGATGAAATGAGCCCTATAACTATCGCTGCCGCCATGGCTAGGCTTAGCCGCCGCGGTGATGATATGCGAGTAACACTACTTGATGAATTTGCCAGCAGCAAAGCCAACAAAGACGAGAAGCTACTGCAACGTGTGATCACGGCCTATGGCGATGATTCCGTCCAACAGTTAGTCGGCCAACACATTGTAGTCGAGAATGCTAGTAATTTGCTAACAAAGAAGCTCGAATGGGGAAGATTAGCAGCTTACTTGGAGCAATCAACCCGCTACATTTATTACGATCAGAAGGATAGCCAGGGGAACTATAAATACTTTGTGCCAACTCACTTCAATGAAGCCGTCAAAACTCAGTATTGTAAAGTTATGGATGCTATCTTTGATGTCTACTCTAAGCTGGTGCATGATCTGACAACTTACGTCCGAAGTAATTCAAAAACTCCTCAGGATGAGCGAGACGTGGCCTGGCAGGGAGCAACTCGGGCTCAAGCTTGCGATGCTGCACGACACATGTTGCCAGTTGCCACCAAATCTACCGTCGGAATTTTTGCTAGCGGCCAGGCACTCGAGAATATGATTATGAATCTTCTAGCCGATGAGCTGCCAGAAGCACGAGAAGTTGGACAGCAGATATTACAAGAATCACGAAAAGTAGTCAGTACTTTCTTAGAGAGAGCCGATAAGCCTGATCGTGGCGGCGCAACAATCGCCTACCGCAATATTACTAAAAAAGCGGTTGCCAATATAGCCAACCAGAATCTTCCACAAAATCTTGCGCCTGCGGCTAAGAACCCAGTGGTCTTGACAGATGTATGGCCAAGAAACGAATTAGATTTGGTTGCTGAAATAGTCTACGAACACAGTAATTTACCGCTTCTGACCATCAGAAATGAGGTGACAAGCTGGCCCGTAGACAAAAAAATCGAAACTCTTAAAGCATACATCGGCGAACGACTAAATAGACGACACAAGCCTGGGCGGGCATTCGAAAAAGCTCACTATAGCTGGGATCTGATCTGTGATTATGGGATTTTCCGCGACCTTCAGCGTCATCGAATGGTAGACGATATGGAATGGCAGCAGCTGACGCCTCGCTACGGATACGAGATCCCTGAACTTGTCGAAGAAGCGGGCCTGACAGAATTATTTGAGCAAGCCTTCGCTTTAAGTTTGGCGCTGCACAGCTATCTTACAGAGAAGGGCTATAGTTTAGAATCACAATACGCCACTTTACTGGGCCACAAGATGCGCTGGAAGATGACTTACAATGCACGCGAAGCCTACCACTTCAATGAACTTCGCACCAGCCCTCAAGGTCATCCTGGTTACCGAAAACTAGTGCTACAAATGCACGAAAAACTCTCCGAGGTACATCCAATCATTGCCGGGGGAATGAAGTTCGTCAATGTGGCAGAGGATCCCGAACTTACAAGACTCGCAGCGGAGCGAGCAACGCAATTTAAGCTAGATCAGTTAGTCTAGATATCCTTAGAATCACAGGAGGATTCGGCACGGCCGACACTCGCGAAAGTAAGTCTTTTCTCTGTTGCTCACTCACTTGTTCGCAGTTTATAGACAGCGCAACGGCACCGAATGGTGGTTCCATGTCTGCTAATACACTGTTAAAATCTTCTATCGTAGTGACGCCGAAGACACCAAGAAAACCTATGGTGAATAATGACGATTCATCGACTAAAAACCTCGCTCTCCTCTCCTTTTCGTCATAAGAACTAACGCCCGAAAAAAGAACATCTACAAAATCCTGTGTCAGTAAATGTTGTAAGGTAAACGAAGCTACGCGCTCACCTACAACAGCGCTATCCGTCACCTTTGACTCGCAATTTGGATCCGAGAACCTTTGTCTAGAAATATCCGACATCGACAGTACTATACTCTAGTTTCTATTTTTGTCAATATTGACAGCCTTTGATGTCATGTTTATTCTGGTTTGTATATGTTAAATACAGCAGATTTCAGCAAGGTAAGTCTCGTGATTCTCGACGTGGCTTGTGTTGGAATTGGGTCGAAGCATAGATAAAACAACCTGCACAAGCCAAAAAACAGAAGCTTCGATCCAAAATCGAAGTTTTTTAATATTTAGGAGTTTTACAAAGTGGAATCAAAATACCCGTCACCAGCTCATTACGAACACAGAATACCGCTAAGCTACATCTTAGAGTTAGGCGCTAGCGCTACCGAAAATGCGACTTATGTTTACTACGAGGATTACAGCGACTAGTATGGAATACGAAATATACGGCTTTAACCCAGAAAAAATGAGAAGACCGCAGTCCGCGCTAGAAGACGCCGAGTGGAGAATAAAAAATGGCGCAGTCGTACCAACACACTTAGTTGCTATGCTGCCAGATCTAAAATTAGTAAGAAACGAAACCGAAAAATGAAGACTAGGGGTCCAGCAATAGCGTGGGGAAGCACCCAAACTAATTATGAAATGTCCATTATACCGTTAGCCGACAGATCTGTTAGGTTTATGTTTGTCCATTCTACAGGCTGGACTCACGCAGGGTTCACAGTTAATACTGACGTGTCGTCTAGCCCAGAGTGCGACGTACTGTCTATCCAGCTCGCTGTAGATACGAGCAAAAGAACACCATACGAAAGCGCGCAATCTATAGCGGAACAACTAAATGAAGTGAGGGCGTTGATGCTCATTGAAAAAATGCGGCATGCGCTATACGACTACCCAAACATACCCGAAAACATTCATATCCCTCTAATAGGTAATATGGGTAAGTTGGCCTTAGCCCATGCCTTAGATACTATCAACCTAACAAGCCCTCGTATTTTTGGTAAGTTTTACCCGGTCGCTACGTCGTATGCCACAAAAACAGTTCAAAGCCAAAAAGGCGCCGACGTCCATCGAAAAATCAGAGATTTATTGATGACTAGAGCATAGATTTTTGTATTGTAGTTGTCGGTTAAATCTGCTATAATTCATCTGTTACCGAAGACAGCGACGGAAGAAATTCTTGAAAAGGTCGCCGAGGCAATAAATCTTTATTGTTTTTGAGCATTAGATTGCGTCTTCGATTAAGAGGACGTTTTTTGATTCTCGGTAACAAAAGGCGAGCAACAATACAAAGGTCGAGCTGCTCAACAAAAAATAAACTAACTGAAAAGGAGAATTAGTTAGAGACAAGAGATAAGAGACAAGAGATAAGAATACATTACTTCTCTTGCTCGTGACTCGCGACTCATAACTCTATTTTCATGGCACTAACCAAAGTAAAAAAGAACGAAGTTGTGCAAGAAGTCTCAGACCTTCTGGCAACTTCAAAGATGACAGTGGTCAGCCAGTACCAAGGAGCCACTGTTAAATCACTACAGTCCCTCAGAAAGCATGCAAAGCAAGCTGGCACAACTGTAAAAGTTGTTAAAAACCGACTTGTAGTACAAGCCCTGAAGGCAAATGACGGCCTAAAGGACGTTTCGACAAGCGAGCTAAAAGGCATGCTGCTTTATGCCTTCAACCCGCAAGACGAAGTAGCTGCTGCTCAAGTTTTGGATAAATTTGCCAAAGACGAGCCAAGCCTCAAATTTGTCGGAGCAATTAGCGCAGACGGCAAGTTTTTGGACGCTAATGAGGTGACAACACTGGCTAAAATGCCTAGCAAAAATCAGCTTATCGCTGAAACAGTTGCTATGCTACTAGCGCCAGTCAACGATGTTACCAACGCACTTTCTGGCAACTTGCACGGATTGCTCGACGCAGTAGCCGCCAAAGCATCGGCCTAAAGGCCAAAAAGAACGATTAACGATTAAGGATTTACTTCTTTAATCATTCATCACAAATCATTAATCGAAAGGGAATTCAAATGTCAGATGTAAAGAAACTAGCAGAGGAACTAACCAAGCTTAGCGTTCTCGAAGTAAACGAACTAAAAAATATCCTAAAAGATGAGTACGGCATCGAGCCTGCAGCTGCTGCTGTTGCTGTTGCTGGCCCTGCCGCAGGCGGCGATGCTGCTCCAGCTGCCGAGGAAAAAGCAGAGTACGATGTAGTCCTTAAGGACGCAGGCGCACAGAAAGTTGCTGTTATCAAGGCCGTTAAAGACGTAACTGGTCTTGGTCTTGGTGAAGCCAAAGCAATTGTTGATGGCGCTCCAAAAACCGTCTTAGAAAAAGCTAAGAAAGAAGACGCTGAAGCTGCCAAGAAAGCCCTCGAAGAGGCAGGCGCTACAGTAGAGCTAGCTTAATAAGTACTGTTAAAAAATTTAGCGGGGTAACACCCGCTTTATTTTTTTACGAATTTGTTATAAATTAACTTTATGAGTAGGTACGTTCCGCCCGATAGTTATACATATGACGGATGTGGCTTGATGTCTACATACGCCCAAAGCAGCTTGCATGCTGCATACCAGCAAGCCGAGTTGACGGTCTCAACATTGCGACTTATGCCAGCAGACGTCAGTAAATCCTGTATGTCAATTGTAGATTCTAGACTGCCTTGTCAAAGCGAAGCGTTGCAAGCCGAATTTGACATGATTGTTGCTTACTCGGGCACTTTAGTAGTTGCTCAAATGCTACTTACTATAGGCGTAGATGCAGAGTTCAAGAAGTCTGTGGCAAGAGATTTCATAAATGATAATCCTTACTCAGTTAAAGCAGACCCAGCTCAAAAAATCTCTACTATTTTTGATGTGATGGCCTTGGGCATAAAAAGGCGTCCGGAAACCGTTCCGTTACTAGATTCTCTGGCAGCCAAACGTTTTCAGGAGTTCTACCCAGCCTTAACAATCAGCGACGAACTCTGCACCCTAGCAATCAACACGGGTATTGGGGTCACCGCTTTTCGATTGACAGAGTCTTGGGAAAAAGAACGACTGTGGGCAATCTACGCCAACGAACAAGCTATAGCTGAACAAAATTGGGAAGAACTTCTCAAGTAGTAGGCTTAATGTGGTAAAATGAATTTGCATAATAATATCTAGAGTGCGGGAAGGGAACTGACCCTCTGATCCGCCGACAACCGAGACGATAAGTCAAACGGTGTCAAATTCAGCCGAAAGGAAAGATATGCATAAGATTATCGACAACTAAAGCTTGGCCTGTATAGCCGGGCTTTTTATATTTTTTGTGAAACTAGGCTTAATTTTCAATTATCAATTTACAATTTTTCAAAACAAGGAGAATAAAATTACATGTCAAACTTCAGAACAGCAGAAAGTGTTAGCCCTAAGCATCCAGATAAACTTTGTGATCAAATTAGCGATGCAGTATTGGACGCCTATCTTAGCGGAGATCCTAATTCACGAGTAGCGATTGAAACTGTTGGAGGTCATGGCAAAGTGTTTGTTGTCGGCGAAGTCACTTCTAAAGTACACCCAGAAATAGAACCAATAGTTAAAAGAATAGCTGGCGAAGATGTCGAAGTAGAAGTTCGGCTAGTTAAGCAGAGTCCAGAAATTGCGGCAGGTGTTGACATCGGCGGAGCAGGAGATCAAGGTATTATGGTTGGCTATGCTTGCAATGAAACTCCTCAGCTTTTACCACTCGAGGTAGTTCTTTCGAGAAGTTTGAATCAATTTTTGTTTGATAAATGGCCCTACGACGGAAAAACACAAATTACACTCAAAAATAACATGATCACTAGCGTTGTTGCTAGTTTTCAAAACGCAAAAAAAACCGAGCTAGAAAACGCTGTCAAAGATTGGCTCTCGACGATAGACTCGCCTACCGAAAAGTCTGCAAATCTACACATAAACCCGGCTGGCGACTGGCACCAGGGAGGTTTTGACGCCGATACGGGACTAACCGGGCGAAAACTAGTAGTTGACAACTACGGACCACGCATACCGATTGGCGGTGGTTGTTTTAGTGGTAAAGACCCAAGCAAAGTTGATCGCTCTGCTGCATATATGGCACGACAAATAGCTATCGACTATCTGAAAAAAAGCGGCGCTCGTGAAGTATTTTGCCACTTAGCCTACGCGATTGGCTACGCCGAACCGCTAGAAGCCACAGTGACAATCGACGGCAAGCAAGAAGAAGTAAAAGGTTACAACCTGACACCGAAGGGTATTATTGATTACTTAGACTTAAAGCGTCCGCAGTACGAGCAAACAGCTCGTTACGGACACTTCGGTCACCCCGACTTCTCCTGGGAGTGTTAGGCTACTGGCCGGCTTTACTAGTGTCGAAATTAACACTTGGCACATAGACTTGCCAGTCGGCTAGCTGACTAGTCGACAAACTTTGAGCGTTTTTTACGGCAGTGGCTACATCATTTTTAGCAATATCTACTTTTTGGCCGATCTCTAGCAGTTTATCGTGGCCGTTTTGGGTTAATGCTGTTTCGGCAGCGACAATCTGGGCTTCAGACAGGTTAACCTTTTCCGTCAGACCGTAAGTTTGAATAGCCTTACGCGCAAGGACGGTGTAGGAATCGCCAGTTTGAGCCGTATAACTAAATACATCGCCGCTCGTAGTTACAGTGGCGCCGCCTACCATGCCGTTAGCTTCTTCTGCAACCTTTGTTGTAGACGGTGTACTATTACCAGCTGTCGCGGTTGTCGACGAAGAAGCGGCCGCATCGGCTGCTTGAGTAGTTGGCGCTTCGGCCGTCGGTGCAGCCTGTTGCACAGCCGAGGCATCAATACTACCCTCTGATGTAACAGTAAGACCGTCTCCCGAACCAGATTCTTTTTCTACTGTTTCAAGTTGGTTCTGGGCTGATTGATTTTTTGGCTCGGCTAACTCTTGTTTTGTTTTATGAAATACACTAGCAACAGCAATACCCAAAAGTATTGCTATTACGATACTTGTGCTACGGCGGAAATTAGAGCTTTTCATTTTACCCTCCATTTTTGTCCCACCATTTTTGATTTATAACTTTACTATAGCATAAGCGTTAGAAAATGAAAATTTTAAGTAGCATTTAAGTTGACTTCAGGATAATTTCTAACAAGAAGACAGAGCAGGAGATACTTAATTTATCCACAGATTCCCATGTTTTTCTTTGACTAAATTGTGGGTTCGTGCTACGTTTAGGTGGAATATTGCGAGTAAAACAAAAGGGGTTTCTAGGAAATAGGGGTAAACAAAAATGGCAGATGTACCAGATAAACAGATTAAGAGGTTGAGAGCCTTAATCGGCGAAGCCGAAACAAACTTAGCGGCAGCCAAGGAATTGTTATCTTCACTTGTAGGAGATGATCCGGCAGCAACTCATGCAACAACCGAGGAAAACATCGGTAAAGTAATCGAAGGAGTTTTCGACGGGCAAAATATGGTGGGCGCAGACGGCAAAACCTACCCAGTTCCAGCTAACTACGCCAGTAAATCAAAACTAGTTCAAGGCGACATCTTGAAGCTCACTATCGCTGATGACGGGGCCTTTATGTACAAACAAATAGGCCCAATCCCACGTAAGCAAGTTGTAGGTGTATTAACCCAGGACCAAGGACACTATATCGTTACTGTCGGGGAAAGAGAGTTCCGAGTACTACTAGCAAGCGTCACCTACTTCAAAGCCAAGCCTGGCGATCAGGTTAGTATTAATGTTCCCGAAGACGATAAAGACGCCGAGTGGGCAGCACTAGAAGCCGCACTCTAGTAGAATTACTAGGTGACTGATATGAGTTGGCCAGTTTATCTTGTTTCTTATTACTTTTTTGCCGTAGGTCATTCAGTTTTTTCGCGTTGGTTCGCAGTTCGTACCAAGCTTTCAGCTAGGCTAGTTTCAGCAGTTTCTTATACTCTCGGAGTTCTACCTGTAGGATTGGTAATCGGGCTGTTAGCGGACAAAAGAGTGTTTGTTTGGAATGTCGCAACTTTTTCGCTACTTTTTGTGATTGGCTTATTTATATCTGTTTTTGGTATCGCTGCCTATGATTCTAAGAAACTGATTACTGTAACAAATTACCTAACACTGTCGCAACTTTATGTTTTGGTGGCTACGCTTCTTGGTTGGGCACTGCTAGGCGAGAAACTAACGCCCAAACAAGTTATTGGAGGCATAATAATGCTAGTCGGTTGCTACTTAGCAATCCACTCTGCCAAGCGAAAAGCCGGCAAAGACAAGCATTCGCTACGTGGTTCAGTGCTGGCTGCAATTTCAGGTATTGCACTGGGCATTGTATTAGTGGCAGAGAAGGCGGCTTTGGGTAAGTTCAATGCGGCAGCCTACTTCATCGTCGGCTATGGCGTTCAGGCTTTAGGCACGACAGTAGCGGCGTTACCAGAGTTTCGCCGTAAAACTGTTCATCAACTAAACCGCTTTGAGTTAACTGGTGCAGCTCTTACTGGCTTTTTTGCTGCAATGGGCGGTTTTACTTACATCTCGGTTTTAAATAAGCTTAACAACATTGGTTTTGCTATTCTACTCACCACTTTTCAGATGCCACTCAGTATAATTGTTAGCCACTTTTGGCTAAAAGAAAAAGATAACGGCTGGCTATTAGTTCTAGCCGCAACTCTGTCGTTTATCGGCTTACTGGTTGTTGCTTTGTAGGCAAATGTAGCTAAAATTACGTAGCATTTATCTGTTAAAGCTGGCGACAATCAGTCATAATAAGTACTAAATGAGGGATGCCTTGTACCGCCGCTGGCGGCCTAAAAAACTATCGGAAGTCGTAGGACAGGAGCATGTCGTAACGACTCTTACAAACGCACTCAAAAACGGCAATGTACGTCATGCCTACCTGTTTACTGGCCCTAGAGGTGTCGGCAAGACTACGGTGGCACGAATCCTAGCTCACGAGATAAATGAGCTTGAATACACAGATGAGTCAACGCACTTAGATATCATAGAGATTGATGCCGCTAGTAATCGCCGTATTGATGAGATTCGAGACTTGCGCGACAAAGTTCACATTACACCAACTAGCGCAAAGTATAAAGTCTACATTATTGACGAAGTCCATATGTTGACAAGAGAGGCTTTTAACGCGCTTTTAAAAACGCTCGAAGAACCACCGGAGCACGCTATTTTTATCCTTGCCACCACCGAGTTGCACAAAGTGCCGGCTACGATAATCAGCCGAACTCAGCGTTTTCCTTTTCGCCAAATTTCTAGCAATGACATGAAAGCTCACCTCAAAAAGATTGCAAATGCTGAAAAAATCGACATCGACGATGAAGCAATCGACAAAATTGTGACATACGGAGAAGGCAGCGCTCGTGACTCAATTAGCTTGCTAGACCAAATCTCTTCAAGTAAGCGAAAAATCAATAAAGCCGAAGTTGAATCTAGCCTTGGGCTGCCCGCAGACGAGCAAATTAAACTAATCATCGATCACCTGCAGGCCAAAGATATTTCTGGTATAATTGCGACCATCAATCAGCTGACAATTGAGGGCGTTTCCGCCAATCAAGCAGCAACCAGCTTAGCAAAACACTTGCGAGCTATGCTTTTAGATAGTACGAATCTAAATAAACGCGCAATACTCAACTTGCTGCGCGAGCTTCTTAGCCTAAATGAGTTCGCCGATCCAATGGCTGCACTCGAAATAGCTCTGATTGAGGCTGCCAGTCCGCCTGATAGCTCCGCACCTAACGACTATGTGCCGCCTAATCATGAAACTAGTGTAGAGCAGGATAGTTCTAAAGAAAACCAAGCTCTGACTTCAGGCAAGGACGAAGCACAGCCCGAAACCGAGACAAAACCTCAAACAGAATCTCCAAATGAAAGCAAAGCTTCTAAAGATTCTATACGAAAAGAAAAGGTTCCGCCTGAACTTCCTAGGCTTACTAACTCTGCGAAGATTGACTTTGACTGGCTAGCGGTACTGAACAGCGCAAAAACAACCCATGGTTCGCTGTATGGTATGCTGCGCATGGCAAGCGCTCGGTTAGAAGGGGACAACCTCTATTTGAGCTTTGCGTTCCCGTTTCATGCTAAGCAAGCTGGTAATTCCAAGAACAACGCCAAACTGCTGTCGATTATCAACGACCTAGGCTACCCTGTCAGCAAAATAGAAATTGAGCCTTGTCAGCCCGAGTCCATTGATCAAAATAATTTTGAGTTAGCTGAGCCAATAAAAAATGAGGAGAGCGAAATCCAAAAAAACGACGAGATAGAAACCATAAGCAATATTTTTGGCGGAGCGGAGTTGTTAGACTAAGATCATGGAACCAAGTTCTGCTAAAATTCCACCCCAAAGTTTAGACGCTGAAAGTTCACTTCTAGGCGCACTGATGCTCGATGCCGAAGCGATCGTTAAGATCGCTGACATTGTTAGCGCCGACGATTTTTATGAGCAACGTCACCGCTATATTTATGAAGCTGCTAAATCCCTCTACGACAATCACCGACCGATTGATGTTCTGACACTAACTGACCAGCTGAAGGGAGCGGATATACTCGATGAGGTTGGTGGGGCTAGCTACATCACTGAATTAACAAACTTTGTACCGACTGCGGCCCACGTCGAAGAATATGCCAACATAGTTGCCACCAAAGCCATGCGCCGCCGTTTAATCCGCGCCTCGCAAGACATTGCCGAGCTAGGCTTTAACGAACAAAAATCTTTGCAAGAATTAATCGAAACAGCAGAGCAACGACTCTTTGAAGTTAGCCAGGCCGGAACTGGTCAGGACCTAGTCAGTATTGAGGACGTTCTAGGCGATAGTTTTGAGCGACTTGACGAGCTCCACAAGGACAAGGGCAAGATTCGCGGCGTATCTACTGGCTATAGAGACCTAGACAACAAGCTCGCTGGCTTCCAAAAAAGTGACCTCATAGTTTTGGCTGCGAGACCAAGCATGGGTAAAACGGCGCTAGCTCTAAACTTTGCGCAGAATGTGGCAATTAAGGCCAAATCAAGCGTGCTGTTTTTCTCGCTCGAAATGAGTAAAGAACAGTTGGTCGATCGTATGCTAGCCAGTGAAGCAGGAGTAGACTCGTGGAACTTGCGCACAGGCAACCTGACCGACCAAGATTTTGAGAAGATCAGCCACGCTATGGGCACCCTTGGTGAGGCGCCGATTTATATCGACGACACACCTGGGCTAACAGTCAGTGATTTGCGCACCAAGGCCCGTCGAGAAGCCCACAAGAGAGATGTCGGCTTAGTAATTGTCGACTACTTACAGCTGATGAGTGGCGGCTCTCGTTTTGGCGGCGACTCGAACCGCGTTCAGGAAATTTCTGAGATTTCTCGTGGCCTCAAAGGCATAGCCAGAGAGCTAAATGTGCCCGTTATTGCACTAAGCCAATTAAGCCGCTCCGTTGAGAGCCGTCACCCACAGATACCGCAACTGGCCGACCTTCGTGAGTCGGGTTCGATTGAGCAGGATGCCGACCTTGTAATGTTCATTTATCGTGAAGATTACTATAATCCTGATACCGAGCGAAAAGGAATTGTTGATCTATTAATTAAGAAGCATCGTAACGGTCCTGTTGGACAGATAGAACTATTCTTTGATAACGAAAAGCAGCGATTCAGAAGCCTCGATACAAGGCGCAGCGAGCCGACTTTTGATAGCTAGGGGTTAGGGCGAGTTGATAGTTTATGGTTGATGGTTTATAGAAGAGCCAGGGTTAGGTTAGAGGTTAGAGTGATTAGGGCTACGGACTAGTAGCAAGTAGCTAGCAGTTAGTAGTTAGTAAAAATTACTCCGTACCGCGTACCGTTCAAGTAGAGTCAAGAGTCAAGAGTCATGAGCCAAGAACTAGGGACTAGGGACTGGTAGTTAGTAGTTAGTAGTTAGTAGTTAGTAGTTAGTAGTTAGTAAAAATTACTCCGTACCGCGTACCACAGGGGGGCGGGGGGGGGGGAGACTGTACTGCGTACCTGTCGTCCAAATAGAGCCAAGAGTCAATAGTCACGAGCCAAGAACTAGGGTCTAGGGTCCAGGGTCTATTTTAGAATTTAGGGCTTTAGAATTTAGAATTTTACGCTTGCTACTTACTACTAACTACTAGCTACTTGCTACTAGCCCCTCAACGCTACAAGCTAATCGCTAGCCCACCTCGCTGCTCATTCGTCATTCTGACGAATTGGGGTGTATACTAAAATTATGAAGGTGGATGTCGCCGATTTTGCCAAAAGGTTTGCAACCAGAAGTACCATACTGGGAATGATTGGCTTATTAGCAGTATTCTTTCTTTATACCTATAATCTTGATGGTGTTCAGCCAAATATGTCCAGCCGTGAAGTTACGAGTATTGGTCGTTCGGTTACGAGAGAAGACATTCAGGCTAATCCTCTATACCTACCACATAGAGCAGGGTCGTATGTGTTAAATCGTTTAGGTATTCAAAAAGTCGAAGCCTACCGTGCAATTTCCGCATTTTTTGTAGTCGCAGTTATATTCCTGTTCTACCGGTTGATGCGCAAATGGCACTCTCCAAAAATTGCAGCTGTCAGCACGGCACTGCTAGCTAGTTCTAGCTGGCTATTAGCAGTTGGACGAAACGCGACACCTACTTCGTTATTTTTGATATGGTTTGTACTGATTGAGGGTTTATTCTGGATAAGACATAGTTCTCGTCGTCGTTTGGCTATTTACCTAGCTACTCTAGTAACTTTAGTCGCGCTCTACGTCCCAGGAACCATATATTTGTTGATAATCTTCGCCATTTTATATGGAAAAAGGGCGTCAACTTTATTTAGAAAACTAGCACTAAAGCACCAACTGATCTTGATAACATTTACGGCAATCTTTGTTGGTCTGCTATCCTACGCGCTGTTTAAGAACCATCTGATTAAGGAATGGCTGTTAATACCAGACCCGCTGACACCAAAAATCTTCATGCAAAACTTAATCGCATTACCAAGAGCGTTATTCTATGCTGCGCCGTACCGACCTGAGTTTTGGATTGCCGGCTTGCCACTACTTGATTTATTCAGTGGAACAATGCTGCTTCTAGGACTTTACGCTTACCGCTATTACCTGCGTATGAAACGCACTCCTTTAGTCTGGATATGTCTGCTTACAATCACCTCGATAGTTGGATTCGCCGGTCTAGAGGTAGCCATAATGCTGGTTCCGTTTTTGTACATAGTTATCGCCAATGGCATGACATTTATGCTCGGTACTTGGTTTGAAACTTTCCCGAAAAATCCAATTGCAAAGAATCTTGGTGTAGTGATTATGGCGATAGCTATTGGCTTTAGTATGTTTTACCACTTTGAACGATACTTTGTGGCTTGGCCAAAATCTCCCGCCACTAAAGAGCTTTACTCGATCAAACAATAGAGCTACAACGATCTGGGTCTATCTGTTAAAATATAAGCAAAGTAAGGAGATGATATGTCAAAATTTGATCAGGCTAAAATGTTAATGCAAGTGAAAAAAGTTCAAAAAGAATTGCAGAACGCAGTTATTCGAGTAACCGCCGGTGAGGGAGCAGTAACCGTAGAAATGACTGGCGAGATGAAGCTAAAAAAAGTCAAAATCGATCCAGATTATGTCGACCTTGAGGACATCGGCCAGTTGGAGCGCTGGGTTGAAGAAGGCGTCAAGGAAGCAATTGCAGCCAGTCAAAAACATGCTCAAGAGAAGATGGCGCCGTTTATGGGCATGCTCGGCAATATGGGAATGTAGAGTGGACCAGTTTTCAATTTTCAAAGAATCTTCTTCGTTCATCGTTCATCGTTTATCGTTACTTACCTCTGACGGAGTCCAAAGTTGAGTGTTTTACCCAAGTCATTACAGGATTTGATCGAAGCTTTGGGTGCTTTGCCCGGAGTCGGCATTCGCAGTGCGGAGCGCTACGCCTACTTTTTATTGAAGCGCGAGCCCGCAACCTCCCAGAAACTGGCTGATGCTCTCCGCACGTTACACGAAGGCATTAAGACATGTCCTATAACCTACATGTGGATCGATAGTTCTAAAAATGTAAGCGAGCTATACGACGACAATAACCGTGACAAAACGGTTGTTGCAGTTGTGGCTGATGCATTTGACGTGATCGCCTTAGAACGAACCGGTCTGTACCGCGGAACTTACCATGTTCTGGGAGGGCTAATATCGCCGATAGACGGCGTCGGGCCAAATGAACTTCACATTCCCGAGCTAATTAAGCGTATCGATAAAGACAATGTGGCTGAAGTCATTTTAGCGACTAATGCTGGCGTCGAAGGTCAAACAACCGCATTATATATTCAGCAACAGTTAAGTGACACAAAAGTAAAAATAACGCGTCTTGCACAAGGCCTGAGCGTAGGAGTCGACTTAGAATACGCCGATCAACTCTCGCTCGGCCGCGCCTTAGAAGGCCGCACCATTTTATAACTGTTTACTGTTTACTGTTTACTGTTTAGAATTAGAGATGATGAATAATTACAAAAAAATTATTAGCCTAGTCGTCAGTGCAAAAAACATCTGTATTATTCAGGCTGATAACCCCGACGGCGACAGTCTGGCTTCTAGCTTGGCTTTAGAAGCGATTTTCAGCGATCTTGGCAAGCGAGTGTCGATGGTCTGCGGTATCGACATGCCAGCCCATTTAAAATACCTAAGCGGTTGGGACAGAGTAGCAAAAGATGCTCCAAGAGAGACAGATTTGGTTGTGATCGTCGATGCCAATACCGAAACTATGTTTGAATCGCTCGACAAAAACGGCCAGATGGCCTGGCTAAAAACCAAACCAACTATAGTTATCGACCACCATACTGAAGCGGGCGGTATAAGCTGGGCCAGCGAGACTCTTAGCGAAGAAACGGTGGCTACGGGTGCAATTATTTACCGTATTGCCAAAGAGGCCGGGTGGCCACTGCCTGTAGACGCCTGTGAGATGCTCACTGTTTCTATTCTGAGTGATTCGCTGGGGTTTACCAGTGAGGCAACTTCTGCTGATGATTTAAGGATAGTAGCTGATTTAGTCGACCGCGGAGTCGACCTAGCTAAGCTAGATACAGCTCGCCGCGAACTAAACAAACGAGAGCCTGAATTACTGAATTATAAAGGTGAGCTGCTGCAGCGAGTCGAGTTGCACGGCGGCGGCCAGATCGCTACTATTACTATCCCTTGGCCAGAGATCGAAAAGTATAGCAGTATATATAATCCAACTATGCTGGCGATCGATGACATGCGTATGACGGTTGGTGTAAGAGTCTGCATAGGCTTCAAAACCTATCCCGACGGACGAATAACCGCCAAAATCCGATCAAACCCAGGTGGACACATTGCCGACAAACTAGCTGCCCATTTTGGAGGTGGAGGTCACCCATATGCAGCCGGTTTCAAGGTCACCGATGGCCGTAAATTTGAAGAAATTAAGCAAGAGACAATCAGAAAGGCAGAGGAGCTACTATCATGAGCTTTGTAGATCTATCTGTTAAGCTTGACGAGTTTACGCCAGTTTATCCCGGGGATCCAGAAACGTCTATTAAACCTGCCGGTGTACTTTCTAGAGACGGTTTTTGTGATCACCTAATTTCTGTTGGCACACATGTCGGGACACACATAGATGCTCCTATGCATATGTTGCAAAACGCTAAATCTATAGATTCATTTTCGCTAGACAAACTCATCGGAAAGGGTCAGGTAATTAACATTTCAAGCTCTGACTACAGTGAGGTTTTAGCTTCAGATCTAGAGCAGGGTGGAATATTATTACTACATTCCGGCCGAATAAAAGACTACCATGATGCGACGTACTTTACGGATTACCCGGTTATGAGTGAGCAGGTTATAGAATATATCATCAGCAAAAAACCAATGATGGTCGGCATCGATGCCTGTTCTTTCGACAAAGACGACAATTTTCCAGTTCACAAGAAACTACTTTCTAGTGAGATCCTTTTAATCGAAAACTTAGCCAACTTGGACAAACTTTTTCAAAAAGAATTTCGAGTTTATGCCATACCATTAAAGTTGACTGTAGATGCTTCGCCAGCTAGAGTTTTTGCAGAGGTTCATGATGAAGCTGTATAACACACTCACAAGAACCATCGAAGTACTAAACCCGCTCAATAGCAATGAAGTCACAGTGTATACCTGTGGGCCTACCGTATACGGCCAACCCCACATTGGCAATTGGGTTGGTTATATCTACTGGGACGTACTACAGCGCACACTGCAAGCTGAAGGCTTAACTGTTAAGAGAGTGCAAAACTACACCGATGTTGGACACCTTGTTAGTGATGATGACAGCGGTGAAGACAAGATGGAAAAAGGTGCTCGAGCCGAAGGTATTACGGCATGGCAAGTAGCAGAGAAGTATATCGACATCGTAGAACACGAGGGCTATGAGCAACTCGAACTGATAAGACCAACTCTCATCCGTGCAACCTCGTGCATAGACGAGCAGATAGATTTCGTCAAAGAACTTGAAGCAAAAGAGTTTACTTATACCATAGAGAGTGAAGGAGTCTACTTTGACTCCTCCAAGCTTAAAGACTATGGTAAGCTTGCGCGGCTCGATATCAAAGGGCTCAAGCAAGGCGCCAGAGTAGAGGTAGCCGGCAAGCGTAATCCAACAGACTTTGCGTTATGGAAATTTAGCCCAAAAGATGCCAAGCGTGACATGGAGTGGGACAGCCCATGGGGCAAAGGATTCCCAGGATGGCATCTTGAATGTTCTGTAATCGCTAGAGAGAACCTGGGTGACCAGATCGATATCCACTGTGGCGGGGTTGACCACATAGCCGTGCATCATACCAACGAAATCGCTCAGACAGAAAGCGTCACAGGCAAACAATTTGCGCAGATATGGGTACACAACAACCATCTCAAAGTAGATGGCGGCAAGATGTCCAAATCTCTTGGAAATATTTATACACTTCAAGACATTCTAGACAAAGGGTATAGTCTAGATGCTTTCAAACTCATGATTCTAGGAAAGCATTACCGAACAGAAGGCAATTTTACTTGGGAGATTCTAGAGGCCGCGCAGAACCGCCTAAATAACTGGCGGGCTATGGCTGATCGGATCTGGCAATTACCGCCTCAAAACGACGACGACAGCAACGCCGCTATTATTGAGTCACTGCAAAATGATCTAAACAGTCCTGAAGCTTTATCATTAATCGAACAAGCTTTTGATCTGTGCGAGAAAGAATCACGCGCTCCTAGTCGAGAACTAATTGAGTTGATCACAAACACACTAGGCATCAAACTACTTGGCGACGACATCAGCCCCGATCAAAAAGCCCTCATGGGGGAAAGGCAAAAAGCCCGCACATCTAGCGACTGGAGTAAGTCTGACAAAATAAGAGATAGTCTAAAAGAGCAGGGGGTTGAGCTAAATGACACCAAGGAAGGAACGCTGTGGTTTCGAGTATAGAAGAACCCCGTCAAATTAAGACAGACGAGCACACAATAAAGTCGGGCTGGTTAGAAGTCGGTCATGGCCATAAAGTGTGGTATGAGCAGTGGGGCAACAAAGATGCAAGCGTTCCAGTTCTCTATTTTCACGGAGGTCCCGGCGGCGGTTATAAGCCATCTCACAAATACAATCTAGACCCAAAGAAACACCAGGCTATCATCTTCGACCAACGAGGTTGTGGCAATTCGCTACCTTACGGCCGCACTGATCATAATCGTACCGAAGATCTAATTAATGATGCGCTTATGATACTCGACGAGTTGGGAGTAAAAAAAGTTCACATTCAAGGTGGCTCATGGGGTTCAACGCTAGCACTTCTTTTTGCCATAAAGCACCCAGAAAAGTGCCAGGACTTAGTTATCCGTGGAGTTTTTACGGGTACCCAATCCGAAATTAACTGGATAGATAAAGGCTTATTCATCAACCATTATCCAGAAGTCTGGGAGCGCTTTTTGGGAACCGTACCTGCTGAAAACCGAAGCAAGCCGGCGGAATATCATTATGAGATTTTAAATGGCAGCGACCCCGAAAACTTTCAGACTTCTGCAAAAGCTTTGTCTGAGCTTGAAGGTCCGCTACTAGCCTTCGATTGGCCGGGTTTCAATGACATACAGCTAGACAATAAACCAAATGATATGCCCGAAGAATTTGACTTTGTGCCTTACAAAATATTTGCCTGGTACCTAAGCCACTCATGTTTTTTGAGTGAGAGCTACATCTTAAAAAACGCCAGCAAAATAAACTGCCCGCTCTTCATAATACAAGGAAGATACGACATGTGCTGCCCGCCAATAACGGCATATAAGATTCACAAACTAGTAAAAAATAGTAAGCTGTTCATGACGCTTGCTTCTCATAGTAACGACCCCGAAACTAGGTCTGTAAACCAGGCACTAATTCAAACAATCTATTGATCTTTTTTTTCGACTATCGATGAAGCGTTATACTCGCCGTCATCTAGCCAATCTTCTAATAGAATTTTGCCACAACCAGCAAGCGGTATTGCGACCAAACCGCCCAAGATGCCGCCAAAACCAAGACCTAAAAGCGCAGCAATAAAAATAGTCAGGGGTGTTAGCTCGTTCGTTTTAGACTGTACATAAGGCTGAATCGTGGCGTTTTCAATCTGCTGGTAGACTACATAGTAAATTAGCATAATTATGGCCAACGTCGGCGAGCTAAACAGCGAAACTAGTGTGATTACTAGGGCGTTGATGTAACTGCCAATCGTAGGGATTAATCCAAAAACAAATACAAGCGCCGCCAAAGCCAGAGCATTAACATCAGCCTTTATGACTGTGCTGGCGATCGTCAGCATAATAAACGAGAAGAAAGCACCAAGTAGCGCGACAATAACCTGGCCGGTGACATATCCCCGAACAACGTTATACATCCGTAAAATGAGCTTTGCTAAGCGCTCACCACGCTGTTTCGGGAACTGCGCGATAAACCATTTGAATACAGAAGGTCCTTCAACTAACATCATAAATGTTAAAATCAACACTGTAATTATGGATATAACATTACCTAAAACCCGATTAGCGAAACTAATAGCAGTAGTACCAACGTTGGTAAAGTTGAAATTGTTTGCGAAATCTTTGGCGTAATTGTTTAGCTGATCGCCAAGATGATAGCGCCTGACCAGGTCACCAGCCCAGCCGCTTTGATCTTCTAGCCCACGGATGTGGCCTGGTACGTTTCGTAAGAATTCGACCGTCTGCGAAATAAATGGCGGCAACACTAGTGCAAAGAAAGCCCCGAGAACTAGTAACACAATCAAGTAGGCGAGGGCGGTCGCAGCTCCACGTTTCTTAATTTTTAGGCGCTTTTTCACTAGGTTAACAAAAGGATTCAAGGCCATGGCCAAAAAAGCCGAAACAAAGATCATCGTCAGCGGATGAACTACTTGACTAATAAACTTGAATATAAAGAATGTGCCGATTATGAACAGCACAATCCGTACCAGTGTTTTGTTCGAGATAGTTACATGTGTCTCTTGGTAGTGCTTCATCTAGCTTTATTATGCCTTAATGATCTTTTTTGCACAAGCTGAGAATACTGTTCTATTAGCTCTTTGCCGATCACGCTCACATCGTACTGAAGAACATCTTTTTGCTGTTTATTGTGCAGTTTTTTTAATAGCTCGTGATCGCTAAGTAGGGTTTTAAGGCACTCGGCAAACTGCGTAGTATCCTTAGGATTAAAAACAACTGGTAGCTCATCACCTAAAACAGTTTTGTAGCCGTCATTATTGCCGCCAATTACCACACTAGCGCCAGCAGCCATCGCTTCTACGAGCACAATGCCGAAGCTTTCACCTCCAGTAGAAGGGAAGGCGGCTATTTTGGCCGTAGCGAGAAAACTAGGTTTTTCGGCGTCAGATACAAACCCAAGAAATTGGATTTTGACGTCTTTGTGGATTTTGGCAATTGAGTCGGCTTGTTTTTTTAATTTTTGAAGATCAGGGCCCTTGCCGCCAATTATTAACTCTGTCTTCTTGGCCATACTTCGGTCATTATCCAAAATCTTGGCGTAAGCTGCTATGAGATACGCCGGACCTTTGCGCTCGACTAATCTGCCTAAATAGACGATTCTAGCACGCTCCTCTTGAACTGGTTTTGGGGTTTTGTAATTTGTTAGATTTACAGCATTCGGGATGACAATTGACTTAATGCCAAAGTGCGAGCGGGCAAAAGTTTGCGCTGCACTGCTGACGCTAAAAACGCGGTCGAAACGCTTTTTTGTAGAGCCAACCAAACGGCTCAGAGCCCTGGTACCAAGTTTTTCTTTTAGCGAATACGGCAAAATATGGAACGTACCAACTAACACCGTTTTTTGCTTCATGCTCTTTATGACCCTACCAGCCAAATATGGGCTGTAAGGCATCTGCACATGCAGAACGTCAAAATCTATTTGGCCTAGAAGCTGCTTGATGGCTTTTTTATTGGCGGGCAAGGGGATGCTCATGCGGTTTTTATTGAATCGTACACTTTTGGTTTTACTTAGGTGGTGCACCCGGGTATCACCGCTATAGCCAGGACTGTTGCCGACTAAATAATGAACCTCGTGTCCTTGCTTGCTCATCCAACCGCCAACAGTCGTGACATAGGCCTGGACACCATCTGGCTTGTCAAGCCTATCGTCTAGCACAAAACCAATTTTCAGTTTTTTCATCTAACCAAAGAATTAAACAGCGCTTCATATTTGTCGACGACTCGCGGCCAATCGTACTGCTTGACTGATTGTCTAGCCCACTGCCGCCACAAATTAGCAAGGGACTTATCCTGCATTAGTAGATTGAGTCGATTGGCAACCTCAACACTGTCATACGGATCCACCAGTGACAATTGTCCTCTGCCTGACAGAACCGAAGCATAACCCTCATTGTTACCAGCGACAGTTGGCGCTCCCATTGCCATAGCCTCAACTAGAACTATGCCGAAGCTCTCACCATATAACGCTAACGACACAAATACACCGCACTTCGACATTAGCCGTCGCTTTTCGGCCGCACTCACAAAGCCATGAAAGGTCACAGCTCCACTTAGGCCTAATTCGATAACTCTGGCCTGAAGTTTTTTCCACAAGGGACCGCCGCCAACGATATCTAGGTTAGCCTTTGGATTAATCTGCCGTAGTACATAAAAAGCGTCTAATAACTGATAAACACCTTTACGTTTTTCTAGCCGCCCGACATATAAAACATTATTTTCGTCGCGAGCCACTTTGAGGGGCTTATAGGTTTTTAGATCGACACCATTAGGTATAATCTGCGGACTATTCATACTGTCTTGGAGTAGCATCATGGCTGCTCTGGACACAATCGTAATCGCCGTCAACTGCTTAGTTATTGTTCTGGTATACGGCATTGCCGATGTGATCAGCGAGCGACCCATAGCGTTCTCTGGTCGCGCAGCGTGGTATGTCCCAACGACGGGGCAGGTGGCTTCGGCGATAACTTGGCGCGCCATAAAAGGCACAACCGGTTCATGTACGTGAACTAAATCAGGCTGGAAAGTCTCATAGAATTCGTCTATTGAACTGTTGTCGATTGCGGCCGAAACATCGGAGCTAGTCGAGCCGGGTGTAGGTATGCGCGCAGACTGACCAATGTAGTATATGCCTTTGTCGGCTGGGGTTTTTCGTCTTCTCGGCTTAGGTGTAACAACCACTACCTTGTGGCCCCGCTTGCGCAATTCTATAGCTTCCGCCATGACATGTTCCTGCACCCCACCGTGAATCTCTAGGTTATAAGGACAAACTATTGCTATCTTCATTTTGGAGTCTTATTGATTTCTCTTTGAAGTATAGCAGGAATAAATTTCATAGCCTCATCTTTAGTGGCTAGGATTGTTGGGGCATGATTGTCAGCTTCGGCGTAAGCGACCTTTACATCATCATAAATAATTTTTAGATGTTGCTCCACCACCTTATTATCAAAATATCTATCGCCGTCGATTGCAATATGCCACACCTTTGCGCGAACTGGAGGAGCAAGCTGGTCTAAATTTAGAAACTCGCGAGCCGTGTTTAAATAAGTCCTGGCTTCATTATTACGCCAAAGCTCTACCTCTAGTTCGAGATACCTTTTCTTCTCCAACTCACTTATTCCGCTAAACTTCTGTCTGGCATTGGGAGCTTTACTGTATGCTGCTCGGATTAATGATGGATGAAGTACTACATTCTTATAGAACTTTGCTGGGTATTTCCGACCCAATAGACTGGACATTGTTCTGTAGAAAACCATGTTTCGCTTCGACAAAATAAAATCATCTTTGTGAGAAAATCCTGCGAAACTAACTAGCATATTCACTCGATCTACTAACTCCGGATAGCGCTGGAGCATTCTTGTAACTACCACAAAGCCGAGGGACATTCCAAGAATGGTCACTTTCTTGCGACTATATTTGAGTTTAACGAAAGCCGCCAAATAGTCGGCAAAGTTATCAATTGTCGGCTCCATGCCAATCTTATAAAACGAATCCATCCCGCCGAAACCCGGCAAATCTGGTACGGTTACTCTCCCGTATTGGTTTAGTGCCTCTGCCACGCCATACCACCGCTCGATTGACGAATGATGACCGTAAATGAACATTATTTCTCGTTTTTTATTCTTTGGAGCAGGGATCTGTAACACTCTGCCTGTTAGGCCATTGATTTCAAGGGGTTGTATGAACGGATTTTTGTTGATTATTCTTTTTGCCATATAGATATAAGCTAACAGATATAGCGCTCAGCCGCAACCAACTTAACAGAAATAGCTTGGACCCACTGTCTAGACAGTAGTTTGGATAGGCAAAATTTTAGTCTTGTTTGATGTTTATCAAAGCTACCTTTAGTGTCGTTGGAACCAGCCACGTTTTCGTAAGGGCTGGGTCGCCCCTTGCGCATCCATTAGTTCTGGTATTTTAGCTGCAATTTCAGGCACTAGGTTAGGCAATACTGTAGCAAGACTAACTTCACAAGCTTTTTTGAAGTCAACTCCTGCTGCTTCGGTTTTAGCTTTAGCTTCCTTAAATCTTGCTAATACATCCGGTAAGTCCACCTCTGCTCGATACCGCCAAGGAAGATTACGCTTTTTATAATTATCTAAATCTACGACTACAGATTTAACCCTTCTAGTACGATTATAGCCGTCATCCGCAGAAATTGTAGTGAGCAGTAGTTTTGAGTTTCCTAAGCTAAAATACACAGTTGGACTACGATAGTAATGTAGTCGCAAACTATCATTGTCGATTCGAGGATTAATCATAGCTGATTCGGTGTAGTTGCCTATACTTTCCTCATTTCTAGTCCCAAAAATTACACAGTTATGTGTACCATCAACTGAATTACAATTAATCAATACTTTGTTTATGATTTCATTGTCTTGGCCGGAAATCCCACCAAGTGGTTTGAGCCTCCTCCCATAGTATGCCTTTAATTCGCTATCGTCAGCCATCAGCAATACATCATTGCCTAACACGACATCTTCGGCGCTTATTCGATTTCTTAGTACAGTCATTAATCTTGCATATTCAGAGTGATTGAAATATCTGCTATGGTCGTTGGGCAATAGGACTTTATCTACCGCAAGATTATTGCCGGGATTAATGAAGGGATACTTCCTTCTTAATTCTTCATCGGCTGAATCTAGCTCTGTGATGGGCAAATTATGTCTGTCTGTCTGTCTGAAATGTATCAGTTCCTATCTGAGCCCGCGCTGCGTCGTTAAGTATATCGACAAAAGCTCTGTAGTCTTCTATCAGACCCGGTATTACCGCATCCCGCTCTGGGTGCAGGAAGTATCTTAGCCCTAGTAACCCTGCGATTCTGTGCAGGTTTTTTCGAACATTCTCGGCGTCCGGCGAACCAATAAGACCGTGATGTTCGCCTACTAAGTAGTTGATCCTAGTACTATCGTTAGGATCACCGACTATGCGAGATAGCTCTAATGTGTCTTGGTTATCGCCTAACGCCCCGACTTGCGCGGTGCTAATAATCGCTTTTCTGGCTGGGTCAACGGTAATTTTGGTGATAATAACGTTTCCTCTTATGTCTATATGTTCTTCTTTTTCTATGCCACTTGTATTAAGTGCTAGTTTGGCTAAAACTTCTTCTACATCAGGGAACCTTGATTTATCTTTAATGTCTAAGCTTAGAGATGGATATACATCTGGTATTTCTAACACTTCGGAAAGTCTATCGGCTATCTCTTTTGACTGTCGACTGCCAGGCCCACTAAGCTGTTCTACCAACTCGCAAACTTCGCCGGTCAGAGTCAGCACCTCTTCTTGGGTCTCAGCGTCGACCCTCATAACTAGCGGCTTCTCAGTGTCAGCATCCGTGCACACCATAGTACCCACTACATCAGCGTTTAGGTAGCTACTGTCAAATAGCGCGTAGCTACAACTAGTTCCTTTTTTGTTTCTGTCGACAAAAGTACATATTTTTGTAGCAGCCAAACCGCTACCGTAACCAAAAACAATTCGATCTTGCTGGTCATCTAAGTTACTTTTCTCCTCCCAGAAGTAATAATCTACCCCACGGCTATCTTTAGCAACCCACGCAACTTTTGTCATTTGAAGGTCAGGACTTGGATTATCCTGATCATAGAACCTCATAATTCTCAAGTTTTCAATATTACTGATCAGGCCATTAGCATTATAAATTGTATTCTTTACGGGGATATTACACTGCTGTGCGGCAAAATCAATGTACATCTGTACTGCATGTGGGTCAAACTCAAAACTCATAAGTGGTAATTGTATCAAAACTATTGTATAAACTCAATAGTTGATTGGTGCTAATAGGCCCTACTCATAAAGTGAATCGGGGCCGACCCAAACGTATTCCCAAGGCTCAGGGTTCGGACCTTGTGCGGGTGCCCCTTCCGGGTAGCTAGGCAACCAGCCAGCTAGCTTGGCGTTGACGTAATTATCTTTCGAGAGCCATGCAAAGCAGGGAGTTCGTTCAAAAACGTCTCCAGAGTCTCCGCAGGCAATATCGACCGTGAAGCCAGTATGATGTTTGGAATAACCAGGTATCGCGGTAACCTCCAAGAGTTTGTCGACAAGTGCATCCTGATTGCCAGCGGCAACGCTACTGGCAGTACCGCCTGCTGCCGAAAATCGCGCCATAAAAAGCTGCCTTTGATCGTCAATTGATCTAAAACCCTCGTTTAACTGCAGACTTATGCTGTCCCGGGCCGCAGCAGCTTTGAGTGCTTGCCAAGAAGTTATAGCCTTTTGCTGCAAACTGTAATTATCTACTTTGACTAAAGAAGTGTTTGGTATGGCGCGTTGCCTATAACCGCGAGCTTCAGCTAGCTGCCTAATTTTTTTGTCAGCTTCAATATTGCCAGTGATTAACGGCAGATCTTGAATCTCACTAACATTCGGGTAAGAAAAGCTGTCCAGAAAAGTTTTGATTTCTGCACCGGTGAGCTTACGCAGCTGCTTTGGTTTAGCCTGCTCTGGTTCAGCAGATGCTGCCTGTGAGCTTGCGGCTGTTGGTTGAGAGTATGTTTTCGAAGAGGTTGGTGCTTGTTTTTTGGCAAATATTAGCCACAAACTAACCAAGATCGCCATCACTCCAACCACAAAAATTATTATCTTACGCAAATTACGTTTTGGTTTACCGTCAATTGTCTTTATTGGTTCAATAATCCGCATATGCTAACCATTATAGAGACTTTTGCCAGCAAATACAGTATAATAACAGAGCAAATTTATAAATCTACAAATTTATTCAAAAATGCTCGCAAGCAATCTAGAATTTAGCATTTGAGATTTAGAATTTAAAAAGTCATGGGGCGTCGCCAAGTGGTAAGGCACCAGGTTTTGGTCCTGGCATTCAGGAGTTCGAATCTCTTCGCCCCAGCCAAAAATTGATATATTAATCTAGCTAAGAGGAGAAACACAATGGAAAATCGCTTATCATCTGAAAAAGTTGTCGTCTCAGCGCCAATGTCTTTTCATGGCTCGGCTGCTAGAATATGGAAAATCACAGATACAGATAATACAGTGAAAAGGTGGTTGGTATTCGTCCCGGTAGCTCTTTTGCTGATTTCTTTTGCATGGATCGTTGTTGCATCTTGGTATCTTTTTTTCGGAATCTGGCTTGTTCCCTACAGGTTGATCCGCAGAGGTGACAGAAAAAATAAAAGAGATAAACTAAGGCATCGAGAACTACTCGCGGCAATTGAGAAAAGTGGGGCGGATAAAACCTTAGGGCTCTAAGAAGAGGGCCCTAAGGTTTTTCGTAGAACTACCCAAAAATTCGGATAATAATTACTTATTGCTTATCTTATTTGTAGTAACTGCGCACTTGATAAAGAAGATAAAATCCGATAGCTGCCCCCAATAAGGTGCCGATTATCCCCGCACCGTAACGGTAATCGCTAAAAGCGCCTAGGATTCCTGCTCCCAAGCTAACTAATTGTGATAGAAACAATAAATTCCAACCCTTTTTCTTGCTTCTTGCTTTCAAACCAGAGAAGGCTACTACACCCAAAAGTCCAGTGACTAAAGCGACAGCCAATGTAAGATAGAAAAATAACCCTAGATTATTTGATACTGTACCCGTACCGTAAGCCCTACTAAAAGCATTACTGTAATCAATTAACCTATCTACGGCATGCGCAGTCCGCCAGAAAGACAACACAGCTAGCAAGCTCAGCACACCAAAAACAAGTGAAATCCAAGGAAACCACTCTACCAGCGTTTTTTTACCGTTTTCTGGCATCGCCGGCAGCTTACTAAATAGTCCAGCAAGTCCGTCCTCTGCTTTTTTTAGTTGATTGTTTTCCATAATGCAATAACCTCCCTCATTTATAGCTCAAATATAGTCTTAGTTAATGATAAATACAAGCATTTTATATCAATTTATGCGGCATTAAGATGTATTAATGCAGTTCTAAGTATTGGCATTGCAATTTGTGGGTGAATAATTTCTATTGGAGTCCGGGTAATACCTCTTATGACTTCCAGATGATGCGCACGGTTATCAAGAGAGTGATTAAGCCTACGCACTTTACTCTGTTCTAGCGCATTATTGATACCCTCAACAGCCCTAATGGATACCCCCAAAGTACGAAGTAAATCTGCTTCCTTTAAAAATTCTGCCATGGTTTGAGCGTCAGGAATCCGCGTTCCGATATACTCTTTGTGAATTAACCCATGCTGGCAATCTAGCATCCAAACTCTGTTAAAAGGGTGCTCTCTAAATTCATGGCTTAGTTCGTCTTTTTCATACAGGGTTCGTGGCCAATACAAGTGGTGTCTTGAAACGAAACAGCGCCGGTGATTCGGCGCTGTTCCTTGCATTATTAGCTCTTCGCATGATTCTACTGGAGATGGCGGCATCACTAATCCTTTAAAATTCCTTGGATAATGGCCTCTTTTCATACATCGATCCTTTTTATTTCGATTTTTGAACCTCAACATAAATATAGCTTTAGTTCTTAATAAGCACAAGTACTTTTTTATACGATCAGCATAGCGTCGCCGAATGAGTAAAATCGGTATTTTTTGGCAATAGCGTGAGCATATATTCGCATTAGCTCTGCGGCAGCCTGTTTTTCGGATAAGCCTTTTTTGTCAGCTATAAACGCCGCCACCAACATGAGCAGGGAAGTTGAAGGTAAGTGAAAATTTGTAATCATTGCATCAACTCTTCTGAAATCATAACCAGCTCTTATCAAAATGTCGGTGTATCCGTAGGTTTTTTGACCGCTACGGCCAAAAATTGTTTCGAGTGTTCTCACCGTTGTGGTGCCTACAGCTGTTATGTGTTTAGCGGCGTTTATAGCTACAAGGCTACGATCACTTATTTCAAAGTACTCTTGGTGTAGCTTGCCTGTGCTAAGCTGCTTCTCTGTCAACGGCGCAAAAGTACCCAGACCAACGTGAAGTGTAATCTCCTCAATAGGGAAACTTTTGGACAGTTCGGTAAGTAACTCTTCGGTGAAGTGAAGCCCGGCAGTTGGCGCAGCTTTGCTACCGAGGGGCTTAGCGTAAACTGTCTGATATTCATCTGCTAATTTATCATTTTGCTCAATGTATGGAGGCATCGGGACATGCTCATACTTTTGCAAGCGTCTATCATCGTGTGGGACGCTTAATCTCAAAGTTCTTAGCCCGTTTTCATCTATGGCCACAGTCGAGACAGTAAGCCAATCGGTAAGTTGTACATCTTTACCGGGTTGAAATTTTTTACCTTTTCGAACCATTGCTGTAATCGTGTTTGTGTCTAGCTTCTGCAAAACAAAAATTTCTATTCCCCCATCGAAAAGCCACCGGCAATGCTCAACTTTAGAATTATTTAGTGCAATTGTGGTTGAGGTTTTGAGATGTTTCCCAAGTACCCTAAATACCGAGTCCACGATTTTACCGGTGCTACACTCATATACTAACAGCCTAGCGGAGTCCCTGGGGCTGGCTGGTTCTTGAGCAATTAGCTCTTTGGGCAATATAAAATTGTACAGATCGTTCACTTATACTAATTATAACTTTAAATCTTATAAATATGGTAGTTTTTGCAACTACCTTTTGTTATAATTCGCAAATGCCAGGCGAGAATTATGAAAGTGAATGGGGACGTGTTAATTACGGCGATTGGGGCCAAGAGGCCGATGTTAGTCAGATAGATCATCTATGTAACCTATCGGCCGAAACTCTAGACTTACACGGGCTAAAATACACCGAAACTATTGCCAAAGTCGACCTTGATGATTGTTTTGCAGTATTTACTAGTACTGTTGGAAGTGACGGATTTTTAGAATCTATGGAGTTCACTATTCATGATGGTGAAGATACCAGCGACTATGATCCTCTGAATAACGAGGAGGCGGTAGTAATCAGAGTTATTTTTGACGGGACAGGAAAGCTGGCAAGCTTCAACCTTTTTGGTGATGAACTAGACAGTGATTCTCTCTCTTATGACAATGCTGCTTTTGTTAAAGTGGCATTGGATAAGCTAAAGAACAGAGGAGTAGCATTAGGTTTTGTTAGTTCAGTCGAAGATATACTCAACAAATATATAGATTTTAGACGTAACGGCTTAGCTGAAGATCAGCAAGCAAATCTGAGCCTATCAAGTATTAATGGATACTTAGATTTCACGCGGACAAATCAAGATATAGTATTCGAGCGCCAACTATACCAACACTTACTGAAGGATGGCAGATTCCTAACCGTGCTTGGGTCTAAAAGACAGAAATATAGTGACAAGTACCAAGATTACTGTTCTTTAGCTATCTCACTCAAAGACAGTCGAAATGGTATTACGACGCACTTTAATAGAGCAGCGCTAAGCCTTGCTGCAGTCACAGAAACTATCGAAGACACAGAGGACAGGTTCGTTGATGCGATTAGCCCGACACAAGATTACGCCGATGCCGATAGTGTCGCTAGCGTTTTGAGCTCATTGTACGATTCTAATGTTGAGGAGTATGCGTCAAACATGGAGTTAGAACTTTACCGAAACTCCGAGCTTTCTCTCGAGCAAAGTTATCAAGACTCAATCGAACTTCTCAAACAATATTTCGATGAGGGTAACCACGAAGCCCAAGCTAAAGCCCTGACTGACTTACTTAGCCTATCGATAAATACTTTCAAAGAAAAATTTGAGAAATGCTACGGCCTTATACCCAATATAGCCGACAAAATTGAAGACAATAACTTGCTCAATCTGATGTTAGACGAAGGCACAAACAGAATTTATGTAAGAACACCTCGATTTTGGACATTGGTAAACTCAGAATTGATAGAGGCGACTCAGCACAATAAATCATCGTTATTCCCATTTGCATATCTTGGTGCCATTCCTAGATCTTTAGACGGAGATAGTCCAATAACCGATATCTTCATTTTTGGCATTATTGCGGGGCAAGTTACAGAGCTTAACGAGGACGGACACTTAATCTCGGAAAAAAGACGTGAATTTATCTATATGCCATATAGTTTGATAAAGGATAATTTAATTCCACCAAGTTAGCTATGAGTGTCGAACTTCGGTAGAATATAACCATGGCTACCGAGTTAAACAATAAGCAGAAAGAAGTGTTGGAGCACGACAAAGGCCCGATGCTTATTGTAGCAGGAGCTGGTACCGGTAAAACCACCACTGTAATAGAGAAGGTCAAACAGCTGCTGGGATCTGGTATAAAATCAGAGTCAATACTGGCGCTTACTTTCACCGAAAAAGCAGCTCGCGAGATGCTAGACCGGCTTCTAGAAGAAACTGACAAGCTAAACCTTGAAATCCCGATGATGACGTTTAACGCTTTTGGCGAGTCGATATTGCGTGAATTCGCTAACCATATTGGTCTCGGGCGATCTTTCCGTGTTTTAGGCGAGCAAGCACAGATAGTTTTTGTCCGCGAGCGGATAGACGAATTTGGACTAGACTATTTTCTGCCGCTCGCCAACTTGCCAGATTCCGTCATCAGCGATCTGCTTGATCTGTTTAGTAGAGCCAAACAAAGCCTGGTAACACCAGAGCAGTACAAGGCTTTTGCGGATAAGATGCCGACAACCAGCGAAGCCGAACAGCTGGAAAGAAAACAACACATTGAGCTAGCGAGTGCCTACAACTCCTACGTCAGACTCTGCGCAGCCGAGAACCTGATCGACTATGATGATCAAATCTTCCTCTTAGTTCAACTGCTTCATAAACGACCCAACATCCGCCAGGTCCTCCAGAAACGATACGCCTACATCTTTGTAGACGAGTTTCAGGATACTAACTTCATGCAGTCGTCACTAATCGACCTACTAGTTTCGGCAGAGCAAAACCTAATAGTAGTCGGTGATGATGATCAAAGTATCTACGGTTTTCGCGGTGCAGATTTAAGCAATATTTTGAGCTTCAAAGAGCGATTCAAAACTGCAAAAGAAGTCGCTCTAACAAAGAACTACCGCAGTAGTCAGCCGATACTAGATGCTGCTTACAAACTAATTCAAAACAACAACCCTCATCGGCTCGAAACAACGCTCAAGATCAACAAAAAGCTAGTCAGTGATGTAATTGGTGAAGAGCCGCAGCTTCGGCATTTCGAGCACATAGACTTTGAGATTGAGTGGTTAGCAGAAGATATCGCCAAGCGCATAAACAGCGGCCAGAAACCTGGCTCAATTGCAGTTCTTGCAAGACGGCGACAAACAGCCAAGCTTGTAGCTAGCGCCCTAACAAGGCACCAAGTTAGCCATAAGCTGGTAGGTTTTCGTGAAGATATGTATGCCCAACCAGCAGTGCGCATGCTAACTGAGCTAGCACGCACCATTGCCGAACCAAGCAACAATAATTCACTACACCACACCCTCACCAGTGCACTTTTTAGTATTCCAAACGCCGATCTAGCCAACGAAGCCGTCAACGCACGCTATAACCACGAGCCGCTCGAAGACATTCTGCTTTCAAGCGGTAAGAAGCATGTGATCGAGCCGATTTTATTGATTCAAAAATGGCGAGAATCTGCTGCGACCAAAAGCGTCGGACAACTATTATTCCAAGCAATTGAGCAAACAGGCTTTAAAGCAGAGCTATTTAAAGCTGCCGAGCACGACGAAAATTCCGCCGATACCGTTCTGGCTCTTGGGCAGTACTTCGGCTCTCTTAAGAGCTTTGAGGCCATCGCCTCGCAACCAACGGTCTATGAATATATGTTAAGCTTGCCAGCCTTAAAGTCTGCTGGAGACAGACTTGACGACACGCTAGATATTTCTGAAGACCAAGTAAACGTCCTAACAGTCCATAAAGCCAAAGGTCTAGAATGGGAGACGGTGTATATACCCCAATTAGTGGAAGGCAGCTTTCCGCTCAAGAAAATGGCCGAAGGTTTGCAGCTACCCGATGGGCTTTTCATGAGTCCGTACGACGAGGCCAAAGATCACTACCACGAAGAAAGACGACTCATGTATGTCGCAATGACTAGAGCCAAACAAAATCTCATCTTTAGTTATTCAGATTTTCAGGGAAGTAGTAGCAGCAAGCGTACAGCTTCACGCTTTTTGGGTGAAATATTTGAGCTTTTGCCAGAAACTACTCCTTCGCACAACAATTCTAACGATATTGAAAATCCTGAACAACACCTATCCACAGCACTAGAAATACCGACCGAGATTTACGATGGCAAATACGTTTACTTAAGTGTTAGTCAGGCAGCTAGCTTACTGAACTGCCCATTAGATTTTTACTACAAATTTATTCTACGAGCTCCAGAAAAACCCGAACCTCAGACCAGCTATGGTACAGCACTTCACGCTCTTATAGAGCACATGAACCGCTCGCTGATGCCGGGTGGTGAAGCCGTAAGTTTAGAATCTCTAGAACAAGAGCTGTCACTTAACTGGGTAAAATCAGGCTACGCCAGTAAGGCACAGGAGAGACGCGCTTACAAAACGGCAAAAGCCACCCTTACGAGGCTATTCAACGCATTAGCCGAAAGGCGCACACCGACATATATCGAGGAGCCTTTTACCGTCCTACTCGAAGACGAAGGCGTAGTCTTGCGCGGACGATACGACGTTGCTTATGATGACGAAGCAGGTGTTGAGATTAGAGACTACAAATCTGGTATAGGCGTTAATAGTGAAGAAAAAGCCAAAAAGCGAGCTCAAGGCAGTGTCCAGCTTAGTATGTATGCGCTAGCTTGGTTTGTCCAAAAAGGCCAACTGCCCGACAAGCTCAGTCTCGAGTTCATCGACACTGGGATTGAGGCGTCGGTACGCAAAACCGATAAGGGAATTGAAAGTTTGAGAAAACGCCTTGCTGACTCCGCAGAAATGGTTAAGTCCAAGCATTTTCCACTCGGCTCAAGTCGCCATGAACATTGCATACACCCGTAAGGAGATAGGGGAATAGTAGTAAGTAGTTGGTAGTTGGTAGTAAGCGTAAAATTCTAAATCCTAAGCACTAAATTCTAAATAGACCCTGGACCCAGGACCCTAGACCCTAGACCCTAGACCCTAGCTCTTGGCTCATGACTCTTGACTCTTGGCTCTATTTGAACAGTACGCAGTACAGGGTACGCGGTACGGAGTAATATCTACTAGCTACCAACTACTAACTACCAACAACTAGTCCGTAGTCCTAATCACTCTAACCTCTAACCTCTAACCTCTAACCTCTAACCTCTAACCTCTAACCTAATTGTCTTACAAGAACGCATATAGAAAAATCAGCAGCAATGAAGTTGCCAGGAGTGCCCAGCCAAAGATGTCATTGTTTTGTTCGATAGATTTTTTGAGATTGCTAGCCGCTTTTCTGCTTAGAGGCAAGTCATCGACATTTAGCCTAAGCCACGAATAATTGACAGCGATAACCCCGATATAGCAAAAAATGCAGAATACACACAGCGCACCAATCGAAAGCGCACTTTGGCTTAAGTACCAATAGCCAAATAGCAAGAAAAACACCGATAAAAACTGCATAACCAATCTAAAGTTTTTGTTAAGCTTGCCATCCGAAAACCACATGGTGAGTCCCACTCCTAACATCACACCAAAAAAGAGCAGGCACATAATCGTGTTAGAGAAACCAAAAACGGAGGATTGCCATGCATCAAAAACACTGCTGCAAGAAAAAACGCTATTGATGTTACATCGCAGTATTTGGTCTGGTTTATCTGCCCAAGAAATCCTCTCAATCAACTGTATAAATGAGGCCAGGGCGCCCAACCCAGCTCCAGCAGTTAGTATTTTCCAATATTTTTTATCTGTTCTTTTAAACAAGTCTTTAATCGATTTCATACTTCAATTATATACCTTTTGCCAATCTCCGAAAAAAAATCTAGTTGCCGGATGGCATTCTACTTGAGCTAACCTGAAAGCCGACAATATCTCCGGGCGGTACACGCCTCTGCTTAAAAAATCTTTCTGCCGTATCCCCCCGGGGGAGAATTACAACAAATGTCGGGCAAGACAATACGTCTTCACTATGTCTTCCATCAACCACACCATCAAACGAAACTGGGCACTGTTCCAAATAAACATTATTGCCTAGCACAAGTCTGACCAACGCACCTCGTGAGCTATCAAACACCTCAAGACTAGAAGGGGGTTTCTCAGCACATGAGGTACTGCCCAGTAAACTTGCTGCTACTATGGCCCCGAATCTTTTATTCATAAACATACTTATACTCTTAATTGTAGAGAATGCAAGAAAAACTATTTATCTTTGGCCTAATTGTGCCCTCGTATCCGTCCAATCTAACCTTTGCTCAACTGCCTTTTGCAGCTCATCATCACCGCGTTCAGTTATTTTTCGTAGGCCAGTTTTGCTTGCTATAACTTCATATCTGTATTCGGGGAAAAACTTTTTTAATTGTCGCAAGCGAGCTTGCTCTAAACAATTATCACGTAGCTTCATGGGGTTACATGTTCTAGCAAGCTCGAGCCACTTCCCAACATTTTCGTCGTATTTTATTTGCATACTCACATCGATCGACACGCCACGATTAGTCTCAGGATCTAGCTGATCAAAAATGAAGTTGCCGGTAGAATAAAAAATTGGCTTGCCTTTGTAGACCTCGCTCTGCTGCACCCAATGAGGCGAATTTTCGATGGCAAAATCTGCCCCGTAATCGATCAATTTATGACCAATATCTATCTGCCTTTCGTCTGCACTAGATTGGTATTCCACGCCTACTTGAGAAAAGCCCCAGACAGGCATTATTTCTGCGTATTGCTTCATGATTTCCATCTCGCCCGGGGCAGGGGCCCGCTCAAAATAATGCCAGGCACAAAAAGCGATTGGTAGCGAAGCCACATCAGCTTTGCCGTCGGGGTAGATTAGATGAGTCTTAACCGCCAGGATGCTGCACGCATCTTCGACTACGGAAGGGTCGTAATTCCCATAAGATTGTACTCCGCCATCCTCTAGATGTTTTTGCGTCTCAGCCATACTGGTCGGCCCTAAGTCAGCAGTATGATTATTAGACAGGGCATAAATTGAAAAATACTTACTCATAGCGGTCAGGAATTCTGGGTGACAATTAAAGACTATGTTAGCAACCTCATACTGAAAGCTTTGCCGCTTGGTAGTCATCGGACATTCCAAATCAACCGCCCATTCATCATATTTTTCTGGGCTAAAGCTAGCTAGTTTTGAGAATGGCTGGTTAAAATCGCCATTGGCGTAATAAGCTGTCGCTCTAGCAATAACAACCGTACCACTGAATAAGTAACGGCCACTAATTTTGGTCGGCGTTTTCGCTGAAAAGGCATTATTGTTTAGTGACTGATTCGGTGAAGAGGTTTTCGGTTTTGCTTTATTTTGTGAACTTAATAACAACCATGCTAGAGAAGCAACAGTAACTATCAACAGCACAATAGCCAAAGCCAAAATAATTCTTGAACTTCTGCGTCGATTGTATTTATCCAAATGCCTTTCGACTCTCACAAATCTGATTATTACACAGTAATCACGTTAATAAAAACAACTAATACATAGGGCTAGATAGACTCTAGCCCTACTCCTAACTACTAACTACCATCTACCATCTACCATCTACCAACTACCAACTACCAACTACCAACGCTTATTATCGGCGTTTTTTGGTCTTAGCTTTTTTGGTTGTTACCTTTTTAGTTGTAACAGTGACTTTTGGAGCGTCGCCGCTAACTACACTGGCTACTTTTCGGCTTTCAGCAAGCTTCATTTCTTCCATTGGGGCAAAGAATAGCGCATACACGTTAAAACCTAGAAGACTACCAACTACAGGGGCCAAAGCGTACGTCCAACTCCATGAATTTAGCCCAAGTGCTACAGCTGGGTTTAGTATACCACTACTGGCTGTTGAAGCCACAATTGCACCCAGCATTAACGAAGTACCGATCAAAAATGCTTGCTTATAGCCACTTAGCTTTTGCATAACGGCCGCCGCAATTCCATGCGTAAACACGAAAGCTCCGCCCATTTCAGCAAAGAAGACGCGGCTATCAAAACCACCGCCAACATTTGCAACTGTTGAGTTACTGAAGTACTGGAACAAGACCAACGCCAACAAACCGCCAAACATTTGCGCAGCAATGTAGACCAACGCTGTGGTTGTTTCTACTTTTCTGACGGACCAAGCACCCAGCGTAACCGCCGGGTTGAAGTGGCCACCAGAAACTCTACCTAACGCCAGCACCAAAACCGCCAGTGTTAGCCCAGCCGTTGCAGCTACAAACCAAGTTGATGTTAATATTGCGCCCACCGCATTTGCCTGTGCCAGCACAAGACTAGCTAGCATTAGCGTGCCGACAAACTCGGCCATCACCATGCCTATTTTATTTCTTTGCATATCCTATAACCCTCCTAGTTATACCTTAATCGTACATTATTTGTATTATTAATCAATAGCGTTATATGAGGCATACTTTTTTAATGCCTTCGACTGGATCCCTATGCCCAAAAATAACTTAGCGATATTTTTCATGCTATTTATGTCATCAAATAGTATGGCTGCGTTCATACGACATATTCCATCATTAACAGTAAGGGCTAAAATGTGAAGAAATTCTTCACCCATCGTTTCTTTTAACATCATTAGTTTTTGTGTTAATTTTTCTGATCCTTCAGCAAAAAGCCCGTTAAACGTAGCAACATTTTTGGCGATAATACCGTTAGCTTTTAGCATCAAATATGCAGTCATTCCTGTCATCCTAAAGTTGCAGTCGATTATATATGATCTGCCTGATCTATCCACCAAAACATCGAAACATCCTACTCCATACCAACCCAACTTTGCTACCCCAGGTAAAATGATATCTTTAATACATTGTATTACCCCATCTAGATCCGATGAATCTTCATTATTGAGAATTAGCCCCCCTATAAACTCCCCTTTAGTTGTAGTTACTTGATTACTTATTCCGATTATTTCGATTTTGCTGCTATTGTTGTAATCGATAGCGAATTGAATTCCGTAGTTTCTTACAGCATCAACATATTCCTCAATTAGTATATTTGACGTTGAGTTTGACAATTCATTGGCTACATCTGCTAATCTTGATTTACTCTTACACAGATACACCCCGTCCCCAGCACTAGAAGAAGACACCTTTACGACGCATGCATCAATATCATTCGGTATATTTCTTAAAAAATCTCTACCGTTTTTGTACATTGCCAATCTTTTAGTATGATACTCGCTAGGAATAAATTCAGGAATATTTCTTTTATCATTCAGCCAATTTGTCAAAGATGGGTCTATCAAAAATAACCCTTTCATTTCGTCGTTAGTAAAGGGCTGAGCCATCAGCAATTCTTTATTTTGTAAATTTGTTTTTAGGAATTCTTTGACCGCAGCATTCCTTTTATCCCCGAAAAGACCGACATCAATTTGAGATGGGAATAATACTACATTTTCTGAATAAATATTTTTAGTACCAAAGATATTGTAAATTTCACTCTGACAAGCCTCATAAGCTTGTTTAAAACATAAAACTTTAACATCTTCACCCGCACAAACAAGTGCCCTTGCTGCAACTAATTCTTCTACCTCTGGAGGTACAAGATTTAAAAAATCGTCATTTTGACCACTTGGATAACCATAATAATAATATGAATTTTTAGGTAGATATCTTGAAAGACTGATTTTCGAAGAGTTCATTGTAATTATTCTCGATACACTAATTTAATGTGGTTATAGCATTCTGCTAGCGTTTGCGGCGTTTTAGGCCGGCTACTTGCAATCGGACAGCGGTGCGATCCAGCAACGCTTGTGCGTGCTCTAGGCTTAACTGATCTTTGGCGTCAGCTTTAAGTTTTAGGGCTCTGTCGTGTGCCGCTTTGGCTTCTTCTTCATTGATCTCTTCGCTATTGTCAGCTTCGTCTACTAAGACCCTTAGAGTGTTACCGCTAACTTCCACTGCGCCACCACTAATCGCAAACTGCTCACGCATGTCGTCGCGCTCTCCAGCTGTGCGGCGCACCGAAACAATGCCGGTTTTTGCCACACTGATAAGTGGCATGTGACCTGGCAGCACACCGATATAGCCAGCCATAGTCGGGATAGTTACTTCGTAAACATCCTCGTCAAACTGCAGGCCATCGAGTGACACTAGCTGAAACCTGATCATCTTTTTATCAACTCCTTAGCTTTGGCAGAAGCTCTAGCAAAAAACCCTGCGGCGCTGTCGGCGCCGATTTTTACCAGCATACCAGCCGTGGCTACTGCACCAACAGCCATCACTAAAGCGATTTTACTAACGTCAACTTCGGGTGTCTCTGGTCGCAAAACTGAGGAGTTGTCAGCTCCCATGTCAAAATCACGGATTGGTCTCGGTGCACTCATGCTTCCTCTCCTTCTGGCCGACCTGTTAGGTGGGCCGGCATATTTTGATCCAGAAAGCGTATTTCTACTCCATCATCATCCACTTCAGCCAACGCTCCATCGCCTAGTTGCATGTAGGTCCTAAAAAGCCGCATTTGCTCTGGCGACATCTGATCATTGAGGTTTGGTTGCGGAGCATAGCCCTCGCGCATTTGGGCGATAGTGTCTGCTCCCTCGTTCGCAAACAGAAACCGGTGCGGCAAACTAAATCCTTCTAGTGAATCGCCCATACTATGCCTTTACCTCGCTGATATCACCTTTCATATAGAAGGCTGACTCAGGTTTGTCGTCGTGTTTACCATCCAAAATCTCGCGGAAGCCAGCAACCGTGTCAGCAAGCGAGACATATTTACCAGGCTTACCCACAAAGACTTCGGCCACGTGGAATGGCTGAGTCAAAAAGCGCTGAATTTTGCGAGCTCTAGCCACCGTCAACTTATCTTCGTCGCTAAGCTCCTCCATTCCCAAAATAGCGATGATGTCTTGGAGGTCTTTATAGCGCTGCAAGATTCGCTGCACTTCACGAGCAACTTGGTAATGTTCCTCACCTACGATTTCTGGGTCTAGGATTGTCGAGCTGGAATCTAGTGGATCAACAGCAGGGTAGAGACCTAGCTCAGTCAATGCACGGTTTAGCACGATTGTGCTGTCGAGGTGAGCAAAAGTCGTAGCTGGAGCTGGGTCGGTAAGGTCATCGGCTGGCACATAGACGGCCTGAACGCTAGTGATCGAACCTTTGCGTGTTGAAGTAATGCGCTCCTGCAAAGCACCCATCTCGACGGCCAAGTTTGGCTGATAGCCCACAGCCGAAGGCAAACGTCCAAGCAAGGCCGATACTTCGGCACCAGCTTGAGTGAAACGGAATATGTTGTCAACAAAAAGCAGCACGTCGCTACCTTTGTCGCGGAAACCTTCTGCAATCGTAAGGCCACTTAGCGCAACTCTCAGGCGAGCGCCTGGCGGCTCATTCATCTGGCCGAAAACTAGACTGGTTTTGTCTAGCACACCAGAATCTTTCATCTCGTAGTAAAGATCGTTACCTTCACGAGTACGCTCACCAACGCCCGCAAACACCGAGTAACCACTGTGGAACTTGGCAATGTTACTGATAAGCTCCTGGATCAAAACCGTTTTACCGACACCAGCGCCACCGAACAAACCGACTTTACCACCTTTGGTGATTGGGCTGATAAGATCGATGACCTTGATGCCCGTCTCCAAAATCTCGACGCTGCCTGACTGCTCGGTAAAGGCTGGGGCAGAGCGGTGGATCGGAGCTCGTTCGTTGTTGAGGGCTTTTCCGCCGTCAATCGGCGCACCTGTAACGTCAAACATTCTACCCAAAGTTTCCTCACCGATCGGCACACTGATTGGCGCGCCAGTGTCGGTAACTTCTGTGCCGCGCTCTAGGCCGTCAGTTGAACCCAGCGCAACGGCTCGCACGCTGTTTTCGCTGAGGTGCTGCGCAACTTCAAAATAAAGCACCTGTCCGCTTGTATCGACAGTCAAAGCGTTATAGATCGCCGGCAAATGTCCGTCGTCAAACGCTACGTCGACAACGACTCCCACTACCTGGCTGATTCGGCCTTTTTTGTTGACTGCTGACTGTTTACTTTTTACTGTTGCTTCCGCCATATTATCTCCTTATCGACTTTATGAATTACTGCTTATACAATTACTTTTCATACCGAATCTCTGTGACCTCTTTCTACATCTGTTAAGCCATGAATATAGCCAAGTACATAGTGAGTTAGGGGGGGCTGAATATTGCCGCGTAGCCCTTCGGCAACTGTTAATCCTTCGTGGGCGGCATCTACCACTGCTTCTACGATATATGCCAACACACCATCGGGCAGGTCAAGGTATTTAAACCTCTCAGCAATAGGTTTAGCGAGCTCTCTAGCGGTAGCCTCTCCGGGCATCAATTCAGCCATTCTAACCTTCAAGCCCTTCCTTGTTTATTCCTCGCCGCTGACTCTCAGACATTATTTCATAACCTCCGGTTTTGGCTTTGCGAAAGACAACATTGCTGTGCTGGACAAAACGCTGGCTACCCTGTTCGCTGTCGGGTCATCTATTCCAGCTAGCACAGCTAGTCTGGTGGCAAACTCCTCAAGCGTTAATAGAGTACTGCCCCGATAAATGTCGGCATTTGGCCCCCAAGCCTCCTTTTGAATAGCCCCAGTATTCTCAACACCACTGATAAAGCTATCAACCTCTTCTCGTGTTCCTAAAGGAATGCCACTCATTTAAAGGCCTCCTTTAATCATTAATCGTTCATCATTAATCATCATCATTTCATCGCCTCCGCGCCTCGTCCAAGCAAGCTACCAGCTTCCGACAACAAAATTAAATTTTGTGTCTGCAGCTTACCGCTGCTTCTCCTCTCAAAATCGCAATTCCTCTTGCGATTTTGTTTAACCAGTGTGGATAAAATATTGCTAATCATAGACCTATGCCGCAATCGCTTCGGCGCCTCCTGTTATTTCGGCGAGTTCCTGAGTAATAGCAGACTGGCGAGCGGTGTTAAACTCTAGTGTCAGGTCGTCAATAATCTCTGTCGCGTTATCGGTAGCGTTTTTCATGCTAAGCATACGCATCGACTGTTCACTTGCAATCGACTCTAGCAGCGCTTGCCAGATTTCCACCTCTAAAAGACGCTCCGTCACGTTGTCGAGCACCTCTTGTACGCTCGGCTCGAACGTCACATTGCTCAAACCTTGCTCGTCAGTGGCTTCTTCACGGAACTCAGCTGGCAGGATAACAGATTGTTCGGCTATCTGTGAGATATTGCTCTTGTGTTCGGTAAATAACACCACCACTTGATCTACTTTAGCCCGCGAATACTCTTCGACAACGGTGTTAAGAATTGGACGTATGTCATTGGCGCTTGGCCGATCGCCGAATTCAGAATAAGCGGCCGTTATTTCGACGCCCTCGACGCGCCTGAGGAACTGTGCCCCCCGTTTACCTATGATAATAATCTGGCTCTTGATCGACTTCTCACGATCCGCTTTAACGTTTTTAGCTAGCAGTTTAATAATATTCGAGTTGTACGCACCGGCTAGACCGCGATCACTAGTAATAACTACATATAGCCGTGTTCGTACACTGCGCTTAGTGTAAAGTGGGTGATCAGCAATTTCTACAACGCTTGCAAGTCGCGCCAGCATAGAGTGAGCTGCCTCACGGTAGGCACGGCCCGAATGTGCGGCTTCCGTAGCCTTGCGCATCTTACTGGCAGCCACTAGCTCCATAGCTTTAGTAATCTGCTTAGTGTTTTTGACACTCGCGATACGTCTCTTAAGCTGCTGCGTACTAGCCACAATGAACTCCGTTCATAGTAGTAAGTAGTAAGTAGTAAGTAGTAAGCATTTTTACTTAACCACCTTCAACGATTTAATTAGCCCGTTTAGTACCTTGCTAACTTCTACGCTGAGATCAGCAAGCTGTTTAAATAAAGCTTTGTCTACAAATTTTAGGTCACGCGCAATTAATAGTTGGTTTTGAACTTCAGTAGTCGACCCAAGCGCAATATGATAGTAGTTTATCTTGTCTGCCTTTGTGCGTCTACTAAAGCCTTCGGCTATATTTGATGTTATCGAAACACTAGCCCTCTTAATCTGACTAGTTAGACCGTACTGTTCTGCGACAGGGAATCTCTGCGCCACACTGTAGATGCCAAGCACAAGCTCATGGCCTTTTTGCCACGCTGTTAAATCTGTAAAGCTAGTTATTTTGCTTGCTACTTGCTGCATACTACTACCTACTTGTTTTTCTCCACTGGGTGGTAGCTTTCGGCTACTTTTTTGGCTAGTGCCAAAATAGCTTCTTTTTCTTTGTCATCTGGTTCTGCGCCAGCGTCAATTTTCTCTAGTAATTTGCCGTGCTTGCTCTTGAATTCACGGAGCAGGGCACCTTCGGCATTTTTGATTTTGCTGATCTCAACTTTGTCAAAACAGCCTTCGGTAGCAGCCAGCAGCATGACGTACATTTGCCATGTAGCGTACGGGGTGTACTGAGGTTGTTTAAGTAGCTCAGTTAGACGCTGACCGCGCTCGATGCGCTGTTTGGTGTCAGCATCTAGGTCAGTCGAGAACTGGCTAAAGCTAGCCAATTCACGGAACTGTGCTAGATCAACACGAAGTGATTTAGCAACCGATTTAACAGCCTTGGTCTGGGCCGAACCACCAACACGGGACACAGACAAACCAACTGAAACAGCTGGGCGAATACCCTGGTAGAACAGGTTAGTTTCCATGAAAATCTGACCATCAGTAATACTAATCACGTTAGTAGGGATATAGGCGCTAATGTCGCCGGCTTGCGTCTCAATTATCGGTAGAGCTGTCAAAGATCCTGCGCCTAGCTCATCACTAAGTTTGGCGGCTCGCTCAAGTAGGCGAGAGTGCAAGTAAAACACATCACCCGGATAAGCTTCGCGGCCCGGTGGACGCCTCAGCAGCAAGCTCATCTGTCGATAAGCCGCAGCGTGCTTGGTTAGGTCGTCATAGATAATCAAAGCGTGTTGCTTGTTGTCACGGAAATACTCACCCATCGCTGCACCAGAATATGGCGCAAGATACTGCATTGGAGCAGGGTCGGCTGCGCTTGTAGCTACCACAATCGTCTGATCCATGACGCCTTCACGCTTTAATCGCTCGACAAGTCTAGCTATTTTGCTCATTTTTTGCCCAATTGCAACGTAAATGTTGATCACACCGGTTCCTTGACGGTGTTGGTTGATCATAGTGTCGAGCGCCACGGCCGTTTTACCAGTTTGACGGTCGCCAATGATAAGCTCACGCTGACCGCGACCGATTGGCACCATTGAATCAATAGCGATAATACCTGTCATCATTGGCTCATGCACGCCCTTACGAGCTAGCACGCCGGGAGCGATTTTCTCTGTAGGGCTGGTAGCGCTGGCTTTGATAGCGCCTTTGCCGTCAAGTGGCCGACCAAGTGGGTCAACTACTCGTCCGACTAGTTCTGGGCCAACTGGCACTTCGACGATGCGGCGAGTCCTAGAGGCGCGAGCGCCTGCTTTGACCAACGTATCGTCTCCGAGAAGCACAGCACCAATTTCATCACTACCTAAGTTGAAGGCAAAAGCCGTGATACTTGATCCGTCAGTCGCTTCAACTTCAATCATTTCGTTATAACCAACGCGGGTTAGACCGTAAATCCAGATAACGCCGTCGCCAACACGAGTAACAACGCCTGTCTCTTCAATCTCCGGCCGATTCTTTAGCTCAGCTATGGCCGCACGAATGTCTTTGGATAATTCTGTAATCGTAAAATCTTTCATCATAATAATTCCTTAGGCTTTGCCTTCTGCCACTAATCGTTTAAATCTGTTCAGCTTACCACGTACCGACAAATCGAGAATCTCTTGAGGCAGTTCAATCCTGACACCCCCAACCAAATTAGTGTCGACAATCGGCACTAGTGTAATCGATTTAACAGCAGGGTAGTGGCGTCTTAGCAGCGCTTCTACATCGTTCAGCACGAGAGGAGTAAGCTCGTGCGCCGAAACAACGTGCGCCTCTAAAAGTCCATTTTCTAAACGATATTGCATTACATCGCGCATCAAAACACTCACATCAATCGTCGCCAAACGCTCCTCAGCCAAGTAGGCGCTTACGGCGCTTGCTAACTCTTTAGAGTCTTTAATCTCTAAGGTTTTTTGGCCGATGATTGTTGCTAGTTGAGCGCGGGTAATGCTTTGCATAGGGCTTTTTGTACCTTTAGCGACCTTTCTTGACCGCGCGGTCAATTATGTCGGCGTCTTTTTTGGCATCAACCTTACTTTCAACAACTGCTTCAGTTGCTTCAGAAACCAAACCGGCAATTTCTTTTTCTAAACGGTGTTTTGCTTGTCGAGCCTCTTCATTGATCCGCTCTTCTGCATCAGATAGCATTGCCTCCGACTTCTTGTGAGCAGACTTCTCAGCCTCACGAACAAGTTCGCGGCCTTCTTTTTGGGCGTCGCCAATTATCGCATCAGCCTCGTGACGTGCATCTCGCACGATTTTGGCTGTCATTTCTTCCATTTTTGCTTTTTCTTTTTCCATCTCGAGGCCATGCTTTACACCGGCTTCGATTGTTTTGTGGCGCTTGTCGAGCATTTTGACGATCCGATCAAATGCAAACTTTTTGAGTAACGTAAAAATTAACACAAAAGTTATGATCTGAAACAAGAAAGCCTCAACGCTGAAACCGAGAATCCCACCGGTTGAGTGTTCTGCTGGGGCTGGAGTAGCTTCGGTTGAAGTATGCGTCTCAGCCTGTGGCTCACTCATGTTATGGCCTTCGCTTGCGCCTAAAATCTTATATGTCATTCAATTTTCCTTTAGGCTAAATATTAAATAATGAACAAGCTTGCGAATACCAAAAGCGCCATCAACTCGACGATAGCGATGATCACGAAGGTCTGACCAAAGTATTTGGCAGCCTCTGGGTTTCGACCAACAGCATTCATGAACGCTGAGCCGATCAAACCGATACCAATAGCTGGGCCAAGCATACCAAAGCCCATCATGATTCCTTTTGCTAGAACTGTTAAGTCCATATTTTTTACTCCTTCCGGGATTAAGCCGGACAATTAAATTATTTTGTTAATTTGTTAAACGCAGTTGTCTTCGTACCGTGTACTACGTACCTAGTACTTCATTTCTCCCCTTATGCGGTAGCCTCCTTGGCTAACTCTGCCTGCAAATGATCCTCCGACTCATGGTCGTGATGGATCGCTGCCGACAGATACATAATGGTAAGCATGGTGAAGATGTAGGCCTGTAAAGCGCCTACGAAAAGCTCCAGGCCAACAAACGGCAGGGCAGTGACCGGCCCGATTTTGCTGCCTAGGTAGGTAAAGATCGAGATAATGATTTCGCCAATGGCAACGTTTAAGAACAACCTAAGTGCCAAAGAACCGATACGGGTTAGTTCGCTGAAGAGCTCAAAGATACCCAGTAAATAAGTAGCAGGATTTTTTAGCGAGCCAGCAAAGTAGTGGCGAATGTGCTTTTTGAAGCCGCTCTCACGGATCGCAAAAACCTGCACCAAAATCATCATCACGGTACTAGCTGCAAGAGTCCCGTTCAAGTCAGCCGTAAAAGGTCTAAAAAGCGGTGAATGGTTGTAGGTAATCGCTTCGCCAACTCCTGGTAGTAGACCAAGCCAGTTAGAGAACATCACGAAAAAGAACGCACTAGTGAAAAACGGCGCATACTTTATGGCTTTTTCACGGCTACCTAGCGAGTTCTGAATGGTACTAATAATAAATTCCGTACCAATCTCGACTAGCTGAAAAATGCCTCGCTTTGGTCGCAGAGTCATCTTGCGAGCAATAATTTTCAGCCCGAGCAGTATAACCAAGGATGTTATAACTCCATAAAACATTGAATTACTAATGTGTAGGCCATTGTAAGTAAAAAGCTCGGACGGCGTAATGTGGATAGCCGGACCTTTGCTTTCGGCTTCCGCAAATCTACTAAGTAAATTAATCATCTAATCCTTTCTGTGGTGTTGGTTTAATTTTCTTTTTTGACTTAAATCGGGATGCCATGTCTGCATTTATCTGTTTGTAAGTACGGTTTATTAGGTAGCCGCAGCCAAAAATTGCAATAAAAAAAGCCGCCAAAGTGTATGACGGCTTGCTGTTAAGCTTCTCGTCGAGCTTAATGCCCGCAATTACAGGAACAATAATCATCAAGGCCATGCGCCAGCCGATACCAGCAATGTTTGAAATTAGTTCATTTCGAGCGTCAAACTCTGGCAGATACGCTAAAGCAGGGTCATTGCCCAATGCTAATTTGCGCTTACCAATAAGCTTTTTACCCATATTTTGATAGTATTGTAACAGATGCGCTAGCCTGTTACAAGCAGATACTTGGTTTTTTATAATTACTCTGTTTTTAGTTTGACCTGTACACCTCCAAAATAGTAAAATATATCCATACTTACAGAGGAGTACAAATGGCAAACTCAAAAGCAAAGGTGACAGTATACTCAACTACATGGTGTGGTTATTGCAAAATGCTCAAAACTTACCTCAAGGGCCGCAGTGTTGATTTTGATGAAGTAGATATCGAGGAAGACCGCGCCGCCGGACAACAGATTATTGAAGCTACTGGTCAGATGGGCGTTCCTGTTACGAACATCGGCGGTAAATACATCATTGGCTTTGATCGACCACGCATAGATGCTGCACTACAAGAACTGCATTTAATATAAGGAGGACCAAGGATGTACGAAACGCCCGAGCAAAGATACGAAAGGGCGGAGTTCTTTGGCGCTCTCGCTGAGTCAACAGAGCCTCAAAAGTCCTACCCTGAATTGGCAAGATACGTAAACGAAAATGGCCGACTATTTATTGGCGGCCTAAGACTATCTTTTTCTCCTGGCTTGACAGCAATTGGCTTTGCAAAGCGGGGTATTGAACCGCGACACATTGCCGACAAAGAGGTGAGGTTGCTTTACCAAAAATGGAAAAACACGGACAATCATGAGCTTTCAGTGGCACTTACGGAGCATATGTCTGATGACGATATAAGCTCTTACGCCCAACAATACGACCCGATAACAGGCTTGGTTCTGCTAATCGAAGAACAACGTGCAGTCCATTTTCCGGATGAATTTAAAGAATCGAGATCTTCAACTCTCTTAATTTGCTATGAGGGGCTGATTAATACTGTTCATGGCCTAAAAACTCAGCCAGACCAAAACTTTTCTAGCAGTCACATGACTGCCGCTTGATTATTTTATATTTTTCGTATATAATATCTACATGAGTACGGTCTTGTACGCCAAGAGTCATGACGAATACATCAAGACACTTCCGGATTTTAACGGCGGTGGACTAACGGCTCTTGTATTACCAATTGCTGACTATATCGGCCAGCAAAATCCCCGTGTGATTACTCAAGCAGATGGCCGAGACGCTATAAAATCTTCGGAAGTACCGGCTTTAGTTCGTGATACTGCCATACATACAATCAACACTCATTCGACTCCAAAACTTTCACCAAATGCAAAAATAATAAAAAACCCACCGATATTTGGAAGGCTCACGCCAATAACTGGAGTACACACTGACCTCAAAAGCGAAAACGGCTTTGCGGCAGAAGGGATTGGTGTTTTAGGGACTTGGTTTCTAGTTGAGGGGGCAGCTAGACTACTACTAAAGCAAGCAGCTAGTTTTGACCCATCTGAAATCTCGCAAGAACTAGAAGAACTATCAGACGAGACAACAAGCCCACAAGTTACAGGGCATAACATAATTAAAGCTGATAGAAATGGTGATTTTTTAGACTTAACTCTAACTGGACCCCATATCGTTTCATGGGCAATAGGTATGAGCCCCGAAAAAGAGATTCCAACTGTTTTTCACCAGATTGAGTCGGTACGGGGGCATAAAAGATTATCTACAAATATATATCCACACCTTTTTAAACTATTCTAGTGCCTCTTAAAATCAGATTATTCCGCCAGGAATTACGCGTTTAGTGCATTTTCGGATGAAAATCGAGTACCGCAAGCCGAGCCGTACTTAACCTGTGTTGAGCACGGAACGGAGATTTTCGCCAAAAAGGTGCAAACGCGTGATTCCTGTCTGCTAAACTTTAATTATGGCTTTTGAGGATTTTAAGACCAAACAATCTGTAGTGGTAGTATATACCGGCGAAGGGAAGGGTAAAACTAGCGCAAGCGTCGGCCTATGCGTACGCGCCCTAGGTGCGGGATGGCGGGTAGCTTACATCCAATTTATTAAGCATTGGGAAGTAAGCGAACATAAGTTTTTTGCAAAAATCGCACCACTCTATGCTGACGATTTCATGTTTTACAAAGGCGGCAAGGGTTTTTACAACGCTGGCGATCTCAGCGCCAAAGATGTGAGCGCAAAAGAACACAAACTAGCCGCAGAAGAGACTTTTAGGGTCAGTTTAGAAGCCGCCACAAGCGGTAAATACGACATAGTTATCTGTGACGAAATCAACAATGCCGTAAATGACAAATTACTAAAGCTGGCACGTATCGAGGAACTAATCAAATCTCGTGCGCCTCAAACGAGTTTGTGTCTTACTGGACGCAATTTTCCGACAAAACTATTAGCACTAACAGACATAGCCACAAATATGACCAAGCTCAAGCACCATTTCGACGATAAGTTCCTGGCCAATAAGGGCATCGACTACTAAACAGTTATTTACTTGGTTTTGCTTGGCTATCTACTATCGCTATTGCTGCGCTTTTTATGGTAGCTTTCATAGCATCGCAGTCGAAAGAGATACCTTGATCTCGAACCATCCAAGCTGGAGAATTAGACTGTGTAATCGTAGCTATGCTAGGCATAATACTTTCAGCTAGGAGCTCAGCGTTTTTTTGACCATATCCATTGCCCTCCAACAGACCAATTACGAAGCCAACCGACCCTTCTACACACCTCTTACAGGTTTTTAAGCTAGGATCTTTTAGCACCGGACATTCAGGATC